>CALHMG010000190.1 GCA_938034705.1 uncultured Gammaproteobacteria bacterium | reverse complement strand
TCTCGGCGTTGACTCGATCGCGTGGCAGTATCGACTGGGCTTTCTGGATCGACCCGCCAGCGAGCTTGAAACGCCCGCGCACCGGTTTCGCGCTGATCCGCATTTAAGCGGCAAGGACGGCGGGCATACGATAGATCTGCGCGATCTGTCCGGCAAAGGCGTCAACCTGCTGGGTCGCCTGACCGCACGAGACAACACGGGTTTCAGCGTCGCCTCGGATCTGGAGGAAAACCTGCGCTTTGCTGACGATTTTGCTGCTCAGTTCAAGAAGAACGTGGACAGGTTCGTCGCTGCAGATGAAAACTCGAAGACGTCATGCGCACTCAGGATCACGGCCGGCGTTGACGATTCACCGGTGATTGAGCCAGACCGGCTGACCCAGGCCGCACGGTTGAAACTCACGGACCACAACATAAAGACGATTATCTGGGCGACCGGATTCAGCTTTGATTTTTCATGGATAAAATTTCCAGTCTTCGACGACTCGGGTTACCCCATCCAGATAGACGGGTGCACGGTGGTAACCGGGCTGCATTTTCTGGGCCTGAACTACGTCGATACCCGAGGTTCGGGCATTTTATATGGCGTCGGGGCCGATGCCGAGAAACTCGGTGCCTTGATTGCAGAGACGTAGAAGCGCCTTAAAAGTTACCGGCGCGGCCTCGTTGTGCAATGATCGTGCTCTCTGGGAGAGACTACGGTGAGACGACAGCGGTGGAGGAGTTCTTTGAGTGGGTGTGGGGTCGTCATCACAACATTCTCAGCTGGTATGTGCGTCCGCTGTTTTTGCTGCCGTACTGCTATTTCGCCTACACGAGGCGGCCGCGATACCTCTTTGTGACGTTACTGCTCTTTCCGACAAGCCTGTTCTGGTTTCCTGAGCCCGCGGTGGTGTCCGATCAAGTCATGCGCTACATGGCGCTGGAGCGCGAGTTCCTCTTCAATTCGAGTGTGTTACACCGGCTGCTGATGGCGTTGGCCGTTGTTGGCTTCCTCTGGGTTCTGGCGCTGGCGTTCTGGAAGCGCAGCGTGTTGTACGGTCTGCTGGTCTTGAATGCCGGCACCTGTCTGAAGATTATCTGGAGCGTATTTTACGGCGGCGACGTGGGTTACGCGGCCATCGTACCGTCGGTAGTGACGCTGCTGATCTGCAACACCGCGGTGTACTTTTTCTGGCGCAGGGCGAGGCGCGGGTCATAATGATCGCGAGTCGCGGTGTCGCCGCCGCAGATGGCGGGGATTCTGGCAGAGAATCAGGGAAGGTCAGAGCGAGTCGAGTCCCGCTCCAAGTCGGGCAAGCACGGCAACATGTACATCCAGCGCATCAATGACGCGATAGCCCGGATCGACGCCGTCAAAAGCCAGATTCAGATCGGTGCCTGCAAGCACCACCGCGTCAGCGCCTGCGTCCGTCAGTCGCTGACCGGCATCGATGAAAAAGCGTCGCTGATCATCGGTACAGACGCCTGAGAGCGCCATGTCGGTGTAGGTATTGCCGACGTTTACGATTTCATCGTTCAGGGCGAGGGCGCGAGTTTTGTTCAGCTGCCCGTACAGTCGTGTTCGCATCACGACCTGCGTGCCCAGAAGCCCGACCGTGGTCAGCCCCTCATTGGCGAAAAAACTGTCCAGAGGCTCTACGGCAGAAACCAGCGGCAACGATGAAAGAGGGACCGTCTCGTCGTAGCAAAAATGGCCGCCAAGGGACGTGATGGCGGCGCAATCACAGCCAGCGGCTTTGAGTCGATCGATCAGTTCGGCATAGATTTTCGCCTGGGGCTGTCGGTCGTCTGCAAGATTGTTTTTCACCAGATCTTTTGCCTGGGCATGAACGATGGTGATGTCCGGTCGTGCTCCCAGTGCCTCGATCGCCTTGACCAGCCGCTGGTAGTAAACCAGTGTTGCCGCTACGCCGATCCCGCCAATCAATCCAATATGCATGTGAGTGGGTCTCTGGAAGTCAGTCCGGTGGTGGGCGTATGGATCTGTTGCCCGCTAACGCAATAGTCGAACTCTGAATGTTCTGCCTTTGATCTTGCCTTTGCTAAGGACTTTCAGAGCCTGCTTCGCAACGCCTTGATGCACGGCCACATAGGAAAACGTATCGAAGATATCAATCTTCCCGACCTTGTCTCCGGTGAGCCAGGCGTCGGCGGTAATGGCGCCAAGAATATCGCCGGCGCGTACCTTGTTTTTACGACCGCCATGAATGAACAATGTCGACATGGGCGCCGTTTCCTGAACAAGTCCATTGGAGGAGGGGAACGTCGCTTTTTCCAGGGTGATGTTTATTCCGGCGTATTCTTCAATCGCTTTGACGCGATGTTTCTCGCGGTCTGCAACGAGACTGATCGCGAGTCCTGATTTGCCGGCACGTCCGGTTCGACCGACGCGGTGGACATGCATCTCGGGATCTGGCGTCAGTTCATAGTTGACGACCGCTGCAAGATCCTTGATGTCGATACCTCGCGCCGCGACGTCGGTGGCCACAAGTATCGGCGCACTGCCGTTTGAAAACTGAACGAGGACCTGATCGCGATCAAACTGCTCGAGGTCGCCGTGCAGCGCGAGCGCCGAAAAACCGATTTTGCGCAGCGCGTCCGCGATCTCCTGACACTGTATTCGCGTCGTGCAGAACACGAGGCAGGACTCAGGCTTGAAGTGCTGGAGCAGGGAGATCAGGGTTTCCTGTTTGTCACGGTTGCCAAGGGAATAGAACTTTTGCTTTATCTCGGTTTTCTGGTGTTCGGTATCCAGGCGAATCGCCAATGGGTTCGACTGGATGCGACTGCTCATTTTCTGAATCTGGTCGGGATAAGTCGCCGAGAACAGCAGCGTTTGCCTTGAAGCTGGCGTCGCGTTGATGATTTTCATGATGTCATCGTAAAAACCCATTTCCAGGAGTCGGTCCGCCTCGTCGAGCACCAGGGTCTGCACGGAGCCGAGCTTGAGCGCGCCTTTTTCGAGCAGCTTGAGCAGACGACCTGGCGTACCGACGACCACATGGGCGTTGCGAGTCAGGGATGTGATCTGCGGCCCGATGGGCTTACCGCCGCAAAGCGTCAGAACTTTGGTGTTGGCGCTGGTGCGCGCCAGACGGCGAATCTCGAGCGTGACCTGGTCTGAAAGTTCCCGCGTCGGGCAGATCACCAGCGCCTGAACCTGATAGTTCGAAATTTCGAGCGCATTGAGCAGGCCTATGCCGAAGGCCGCTGTTTTGCCGCTGCCGGTTTTCGCCTGGGCGAGAACATCGCGCTTTTTGAGGATGACCGGCAGGGCCTCACTCTGGATCGGGGTCATCTCGGCGTATTCGAGAGAACGAATGTTCTCCAGAAATGCGGAATCCAGACCCAGGGTCGAGAAATCAGACGTAGACATGTTGCAAGGCGTACCAGAAGGGCGTGGTGGATCACCAACGTCGGCGGATAATAACAGCATCTGTGCCTGACACTTCATCATTGTTGGAATATGGTGACCGCGCTCTCAGCGCGGTTACGAGATCGCAAGTCCGAGCGTCGATCAATGCGCTCGTTGCTGACGAATTTGCGCGGTGGCGTCGGGTCTGCTCCCGACGCTGTGGCAAATCGACAGGGGGTGGGCTGAAGTGACATTTCAGAACAGGTTTGCTCTGTCCGCCTGAAAGCATCTGTAATACAGTCCACGCTGAGTATTTACATTGCGAGAGTCCCTCGGTTGCGGCCGCGCCGTGCCCACTGTGTCCATGTTTGATGCCCTCAAAAATGCCGTATCACGAAAGCTGTCGCAGCCCACGCGACTGACAGCACATCATCTCGATTCACCCCAGGCCGACTTTCAGGTCGACCGGCCTGAGCTGCTGGTCCGCGGGTGGCTTGTGTTTAATCAGGAGCCCCCACGACAGAGTCTGCAGGTGGTACTGGAGGCAGGAGGTCTACGACTCCCGCTGTCTTTGCAGACCCGGGCTGATGTTCAGGCAACCTATCCCGCAGGACACTGTGTTGGATTCAACCAGTTGCTGGATCTGGCTTCAGACTTCAGCGACGCGGCAGATCTTCAAGACGAGAAGATGCAGATCAGGGTCTCGTGGTCGGGCGGGGAATTCGTAATGCCGCTTGCGCTCGAATTTGACGACGACTACCAGCAATCCAACAGCTATTTTGCGTCCGATCTGCAGTACAGCGCGACCGATGTAGTCAGCCACGAACAGATTGATCACTGGCGTGAGCGAGGCTACCTGCTGCTGCCAAAGTTTTTTTCTGAAGACGAAGTAGATCGCATTAACGCCGACATTGATCACGCCTGGGAACGTCGTGATGAGTATCCGGCTACGGTAACGGTTGATCAACAGATTGGAACCGCCCGGGAGCAGCGCCTTGCGCTAAAGGATACCGACCCGGCGGTTCGCTCTTCGCCATATAAACTCAACGATCTGTATCAGGAATCCGGTGCGATCAGAGACGTCGTGCTGAATGAACGACTGATGCAAGTGATGACGCCTTTGATCGGCGGTACGCCCATGATCTGTAATTCTCTGAGTTTTGAGTATGGATCCCAGCAGCCACATCACTTTGATACTTTTTATATGCCACCCACGATCCGCAATCACATGCTTGCGTCCTGGATTGCGCTGGAGGATGTGCACCCTGACGCCGGCCCGCTGGAATATTTTCCCGGAAGTCACACTATTGAACCGTATCGATCCCGTGACGGCAGCTACAACCTGACTGCCGACCAGCGTCCGGATTTCAATACCTACATAGCGCGCGAGCTCGAAAACGAGAATCTGCAACAGGAAACCTTTTGCGCCAGCAAGGGTGATGTTTTTATCTGGCACGCACACCTGTTTCACGGCGGCTCCAGAATCGTCGATGAGCAACGAACGCGAAAATCGCTGGTGACTCATTACTTCTGTCGCGAGGACTGGTCCCCAGACCAATACGAGGAGTTTGCGCCCGGTCGCTGTTATCTCAAGCGTCTGTAAATCCACGGGGCACAGGGTTGCCTTACCGGGTGCAGGGCAGGTCTATGGAGGGGTAAGTCGATGCGGACATGGGTATCGGCTAACCGACACCCACGTCCGATGACCCTGGCAGGCCTTGTGTAGTTTCAGGACTGCTTCATTTTTTCCTGAAACTGGATGAACCGAATGGCGTCTACGGCCTCGACTCGTCCAATAGGCCCGGTGCTGTAAGTTGCCGACAGCACACGACCGTTTTCATCAAGCACGAAATTCGACGGCTGTACGAGAGAACGACGGTCCTCCCACCAGGCGCCAATCGAATCCACCTGCGCTTTGGTCATGCCGTAGCCGATGGGGAATGCGACATCGGCTGCAACCTCGGCCGCCTTGTCTTCCGTTTCGGTTGAAATCGCGACAATCGACGTGTTCAGTTCTTTGAAATTTTCCAACTCATCATTGAAACCGCCCAAC
Organism: uncultured Gammaproteobacteria bacterium; assembly: GCA_938034705.1. GTDB lineage: Bacteria > Pseudomonadota > Gammaproteobacteria > Arenicellales > CALHMG01 > CALHMG01. The sequence goes on along the minus strand of CALHMG010000190.1, from coordinate 242 downwards.
TGACGGATGCAATAGGGTCAGAAACTTCCTCGATAAAAAAGTACAACCTGGTAGCCAGCATCCATAGACAGCGGGAGAGTTATCTCGCCACCACCCTGTTGCGCTACCGTCATGCCGGGAAATTGATCACCGGCGTTTAGTTTGTCAGTCACTATCTAGCTCCTTTCTCAAATATGTGGGGCATGGGGAAACTATAACAGGAGTCGGCTGAGCTACACTGACGAATCCCTGATGCAAAATGG
>CALHMG010000189.1 GCA_938034705.1 uncultured Gammaproteobacteria bacterium | reverse complement strand
GGCATGGTCAAGATCGGCCAGTCGATCCACGCCACCGAACTCAAGGCCGTAAAGGCCGACGCCCGCATGAAGCCGGTGCTCGCATTGATTGTCGGTGGCGATCACGACTCACGCGTGAGCTATCGCATCGTAACGCGCTCGCAATCTCTGGACCGCACCGTGCGCATGGGATTCAAGTACGACGGCCGTACGTCTGAAGTGAGAAAGATCAGGCCTATTATCGAAACCGCCTCGATCAAGGCGTACAAGTGCGACGTGATTCCGCGCGGCAACAAATCCGAAAGCGAAGAACCCATGCCGATGTCGGCCTGAGCCTCATCCCCACAAACCAAAACAGACAGGTAACCAATGAAGCAGCTTCTCGCAGCAATAGTTTTGAGCGTAGCGTGCACCGGCGCCCACGCCAGTGCCCTGACACTGAGCCAGCCGGATGAACTGGCGATGGCGCGAAAAGTAAGCTCGGCCCTGAGTGACGTGACCAGCCGCGTGACGCAGTGCGTCGACGCGAACAAGGCCATCGAAGTGTGTCGCTGCGAAAACAAGGCGGCGATAGAAAAGCTGGGCGCCGTCTACGCCGAGGCCAACGCTGCGTTCCCGCAATGGGGCGACAAGACGCTGAACTTCCCGCAGTCAAAAGACAGCGCGGTCAACACCGCCTTGAACTTCAAAATGCTGCCCCACGCCATCGCGAACGCCTGTAACCAGTAGGCGCAGTCATCCGTTTGGCGGTGGCACCCGCTAGTTGGCCGTCGCCGCCTGCTGCCCCGGACAGCCCACATCACCAAAGCTGCAGTACACACAGCAATCGCCGGCGTCAGGTTTTGCCACGATGTCGCACACGGCGCATCGAAACTGCACGACTCAATAATCACTCGGCATTTCGTGAGTTGACCTTGCGCCGCAGGCCGGACAGGTCATGGTGCACCGATACTCGATGTCACTCATGGCGCGCGCCTGCGTCGTGTGACCAGCGCGTATACCGTAATCAACACAAAGACCAACAGCAGCGGCAGCAACACCGCGTCCAGGCCCGCCACCCAGCCGCCGAGGCCCACAGCCCCGAGCAGCCAGACCAGCAACGGCGTAAAACAGCACAGCGCTGTGATCACTGACCCCACCAGACCGAACTTGAAAAGACCCGAAGACATAAAATTCCACCATTCGATGAATTGGTGCTGGTAGTCTGAAACCTGTAGTTACTCCAGATTCAACCGCCCCGAAAAAGACCGGAGCCCGGCATCATGAACACCTCGACCTATTCCATTGGCGAACTGGCCCAACGCAGTGGAGTAAGCATAGAAACCATACGATTTTATGAAAAACGCGGCCTGATTCGCGCCCCGAGCCGCACCGCCGGCGGACACCGGGTCTATAACGACCGCGATGTTGACCGAATGCGGGCAGTACGTCGCTGCCGCGCGCTCGATTTTGGGCTGGATGATATTCAGCAGTTTCTCAAGATGCTCGACGCCGACGCCTATACCTGCGAAGAGATGAAATCATTGGGGCTGCGGCAACTTAAGGCGCTGGACGAGCGGCTGGAAGAATTGCAAAACCACCGCCAGGCGCTGCGGCAAATCATCAGACGCTGCGACGGCGGTCAGAGCCAGTCGTGCGTGCTGGTTGAGCGAATTTTTCGCGACCGGGCCTGATCGACCCCATATCGCAAGCGCCTCGGTACCTCCTGGCAATGATCCAGCGCACAGTTGTGGCGTGACTTCAGACACGGGTAGAACCTTCCGGAAATAACGAGCCTCGTTCGCGGGTTTTAAAACCCGTGAACGAGGCTCGGTTTTTCCATCATGCCTGACTCGGGTTTTGATTCGAGTTTTGTGCATGGTTGGCACACCAATTTTTATTTTCTAAATCGCCTTGCAAGCGCGCGGCCCTCATCTACGTTGGAAAAAGCAGCAGCAATTTCTACGTCTTGGGGAGGGACCTATGAAAAAAATAATTCAAACGATCGCCTGCGCCGCCTGCATCAGCATTTTCAGCGGCACGATTCTGGCCGAAGACGCCAGCGCCCAGCGCAACAAAGTCCGCAACTTCATCAAGCAGAAAAACCTGCAGGTCCAGGACCTGCCGCGCGGCCGATTCAAGGACCGCTTTGAAAGGCTGTCACGCCGCGGCAAAGACCGCGCCATGCGCAACTTGAGGAAACTGCACTTTACCGAGCGTGACCTCGATAATCTCAAGATCGACACCGACGGCGAACTGCACTATGCCGACAGCCACTATGTGCAGCACGGCATCAGCTTCGCCGCCGACGACGAGGTAGCGCTGATCGACAGCGACATCGACGTCTTCGCCCTGGCGAGCCGCCCTGAGTCTGCGCACACCATATTTCTGGATTTCGATGGCCAGATCATCGAAAACACCCGCTGGAACAGCACCTACGGCGCCGACTCTTGGTCAGCGAAGCCCTACGACCGCGACGGCAACCCGGGGAACTTCAGCGATACCGAACGCGCCGAGATCTTTGAGATCTGGCGCCGCGTTGCCGAAGACTTCAAACCGTTCGACGTCAACGTCACGACCCGCGAGCCCGCGACTTTCGGCAGCAAAACCCTGACCGCGCTGGTAACCGGAAACATGGACGCCTACAACGTACCCATGCCGGCAAGCCACGCTGGCGGTGTCGCCTGGGTTAACGTGTGGGGGCGATACAACCTGCAGCACTTTCAGCCCGCACTGGTTTATACATTCTCAAGCGCCGCGAATACGGCACTGGCCGTCTCCCACGAACTGGGCCACAACCTGGGGCTCTCCCACGACGGCACAAGTTCAACCGGCTACTACCGCGGCCACGGCACCGGCACCGAGACCTGGGGGCCGATCATGGGCGCACCGTATAACCGCAGCCTCACCCAGTGGAGCCGCGGCGACTACGCCGACGCCAACAACACCCAGGACGATATCGCCGAAATCGGTGATCGACTGGGCATGGTCGGCGATGACCACAGCACCGACATGAACGCATCGACAGCGCTGAGCGTCGATGCCGACGGTACGGTGAGCGCAACCAGACCCGACAGCGACGTCAACAACGAGCATGACGTCAACAAAGGCATCATCGGCCACGCCGGAGACGCCGACACCTTCAGCTTTGAAAGCTACGGCGGCAATGCCGTGCTCAAGATCGGCCGCCTGCGCGAGCAGGACACGACGGCATCGAACCTCGACCTGATCGCAACGCTCTACGACACCTACGGCAACGTGCTCGACAGACGCGGCGCGAGGCCCGGCGAAGACATCGAGCTCAACGCCTATATCGGCCAGGGCGCACACTACGTGAGCGTGATCGGCGTCGGTAATTCAAGCGTGCCCTACTCCAACTACGGCAGCCTCGGCCAGTACTTCATCTCAGGCTTCGTGCCTGCAGACGCCAGCGTGGAAGAGCCCGAAGAGCCGAACAACGGCGACGACACCCCGACCGACCCCACGCCTGATCCGGAGCCAGACCCTGAGCCCGAGATCGAGCCCGACATGTGCCCCAACAGCGTATTCGACGACGGCATGATGTGGAGCGGCGACCTTAACTACGTTAAAAACGCCTGCGCCAACGAAGGCCAGCACTGCCCCAACACATGGTTCTACGGCCCATACAAGCGCATAGACGCGCAGTGCGTCAGCGGCGCCTGGACCCAGATAGCCAACTAACCCCACCCAC
>CALHMG010000188.1 GCA_938034705.1 uncultured Gammaproteobacteria bacterium | reverse complement strand
TGTAGTGTAGTGTTGATTCCTGATCGTAGTACTGGCCAGGGAATCGAAGTGGGAAATCCTCCTGTACGCTGAACGTGGTATCAGCCGTCGTATCGCCGAAAGCTGCGCTATTCCAAGTCCATACGGTTTGACCGTCTGCTGCGACGAGCTGCCTTGGCGTCATCAGGTGATCGGTGATAACGGAATAGATGTTCTCAACCGCTGCGCCACCGGTGTCTTGTGCAACCACATAAGCAACTGGCTCCCCGTCGACCCAGACATATAGCTTCGAATAGCCAAGCATATCGGCTGATGTCGTCTCCATCAGCAGCTCGCCAGAACTTCCGTAGTGAAAGCGAACGTCCGGAAATGCACCGGCACTGCCACCTTCGACGTAAATGGCGTTTTTTTGTGTTCTACGCCGCTGGTAGTCGTACTTGTAGTCTGCAGAGCCGAAATTCTGACCGATCGGATCTATTTCGTTGTAGGTTGCCAGGTGTCCTGACAAATTCCAGCTGAACTGACGATCTCCAAACGGCAAGCCATCCAAAGCGGGTTGACCCTGCATAACAAGCGTGTTTCCAGCAGCATCAAGATCAATAATCGCTGTCGGCGTCAAGGTCGGTTGCGGACTATCGTCCAAACGATTCGTATCTGGCTCGTAGTTCCAGATGAGGGTATCGACTCCATCAAATACTTCCAGGTACCGATTGCCGTTCCCGTCATAGTCGTAAGTCCGGTTTGAGATCGCCAAATCATCAGGGATGGAGTAGTCGACAGTCGTACGATCCAGTGCATCGTATGCATAGTTCCGCGATCCGGTGCCTTGTGTTCGTGACAACACATTGCCGTTGGCATCGTGGGTGTAGGTCCACGCCCCAATACTGGACAAGCTCTGAGTAGCCAATCGACCCTGTAAATCATAGTCACGATCCTCTGCCACGACACCCAGTGTTTGGGTGTCTTTGAGTCCGTCAGCTCGATAAGTTCTGTTCGCGACAACAGATGTGACCGTGCCGTCCGGGCTGGTGACATCTACGTCGGTAGTACGACCTATCCCATCACGTGTATACGTTGCAACATGACCACTTGGATAGGTTAACGTGAGCAGCCGATCCATTGGATCGAACGTCGATGCTGTCACCGCAGCGACGCCGTTTTCAGTTCGCGTTTCCACAAGCGTATTGCCGTGGATGTCGTACTGAAATTCTGATTGCCCACTTTGGTCGGTGACAGAACAAATCCTGCCAACACCGTTTTGGCAGGTGTCGAAGGTGTAAGCCACGTCTTCGTCATTGTTTGCCGAATAGTCTGTCGTTAGCAGTCTATTCAGCGCATCGTAGGTGTAGTTGGTCACCACACCTCTAGCGTCAGTCATGCGTGTGACATTTCCTGCGTCGTCATGCACGTAGGTGATTGTCCCGCGATCAGCACTAATTTCTCGGAATCGGTTCCCGAGGTCATCGGTTCTATAGATGGTGCGAGCACCATTTGGCGCTTCAACTAAGTCGATATTGTCCTGGTTATCGTATCGGTACTTTGTTATGCCACCGATCCCGTCGATTGTTCGGTACATACGGTCTAGTGCATCAAATCGATGCACGGTCGCTGGGTTCTGATTCGGATCGATTTCGCGCGTGAGGTTGCCGACGGCGTCGCGCACTTGGCGCGTGACTGATCCGTCTGCATTAATGCGTTCCAGACGATTGCGCTCATCAAAAACATAGTTCGCAGTTCGCACCAAGGTGCCGTCGGCCTCCCTGGTTCTCATGGTCTTGCGATTGCCCCGCGAGTCATACGTGTATACAACTCGATTACCCAGGTTATCGATGATGCGAGTGAGTTGGTGGGCCTCGTCAAATACATATCGCTGCCAGCTGCCGTCAGCGAAGATCACTCTATCCATGACACCGCTAGCATCATACTGGTAACGCGTGACCCGACGCGTCGTCGCGTCGCCTGACTTTTGAACCACTTTGCGCGTTAGATTGCCACGCCAATCGTATTCATAGCGCGTTACACGACTGTTGGCATCCACCTGACGCGTGAGCCGCCCGGCCTCGTCGTAGTCTGTAAAGCGTGTGATGTGGCCAAGCGCGTTGATAATTCGCTCTATTTTCCCGCATTCCAACCCTGTCGTGCAGTCGTAGTAAAGGATAGTGGTCGTATCGCTAACCTCAGTGCGTGGTCCGTCGATAGAAGATACCTGTCCGTTGGCGTTGTAGGTAAACGTCGTTGTCCGTGAGACCGCGGCCCCATTTGTCTTAAAACCATTCACCGTAGTCGACAACACGTTCAGGTTCGCGTCATACGTCGTGAGCGTTTCTTTGATCGCCCCATCGTCAACACTGGGCTCGGTCATTCGCGTAACTAGATCAATATCAGGAGACAAATACTCAAATGTATAGATCCGCTCTTGTGCGGTTCCGACAGCGTCAGTGCGAGAGATTCGCTGGTTGTGTACGTTGTACGTGTAGCTTGTAGTGCGGCCTTCATCGTCAGTTTCCTGAAGCAGATTATTCTCGCTGTCGAATACTCGTGTCGATGTCTTTCCATCGGCGTTGTTCACACGGCTTGTCCATAAAGGCGCGGCAAGATTCTGCTGATAGGTATACACGATACTGTTACCGGCAGCGTCGGTAACGGTGCTTGTCGTCGAGTCACGAGAAACTGTGATGGCGCCCTTCGGATGAGAGGTCGTTGAAATCGCGCGACCTGAGTTGTCGTATTCATAGGTTGCTATTCGCTGACCTGTTTCGTCGACAATTCCTGTCAGATGAAAAGGGTAAATCGAGTTCTCGTACAGATAGGTTCGGGAAGTACCGTCTGGATATGTGACTGTCTCAAGCCGGCCACCAACATAGCTGTAATTTATGTCGTCACCAGATGGGGTTGTAATCCGGTTTATTTTGCCGCTACCACTCGCCGACACCGACGTGACGTGACCGTAGGGACCGGTAATGCTTCGCAGCCTGCCGCTTACGTAGCTATAGGTCGTTACCCGACCCTCGGGGTCAATCTCGGTAGAGAGCCGCCCTCCGCTGTTGTAGCGTTCTGTGTGCCCACGCGCATCAGTCAGCAGG
>CALHMG010000187.1 GCA_938034705.1 uncultured Gammaproteobacteria bacterium | reverse complement strand
ACCGCACGTATACCCAAATGTGCATTCAGTAGAGTCCACTTAGAGGAGGACATATATATGAACAAGCGAACTACGCTCCTGGCTGCACTGGCAGTCGCTGGTGCCAGCTTGGTGGCAACGACGCCGGTTCGCGCCGACGTCATTGCTGTTCCGGGCCTGGTTTACAAAACGGGTCCATACGCACCGGGTGGTATTCGACTTGCTGCTGGCATGAAGGATTATTTCGATCTGATCAATGCCGAGGGCGGAATCGAAGGACACACCATCACGATGGAAGAGTGCGAATACGGTTATAAAACTGACCGTGGCGTCGAATGTTACGACCGAACCCGTGACAACAACGGTGGTGCGGTTGTGTACAGCCCGTTTTCGACGGGTGTGACCTACGCGCTGATCGAAAAGGCTGGCGCTGACAAGATTCCGATGTTGACGATGGGCTACGGACGTACTTCAGCGGCTGACGGCCGTGCGTTCCCGTACGTATTCAATTTCCCGGCAACTTACTGGAGTCAGGCGACTGCTGTGACTCAATACATCGCGAATCAAGAAGGTGGACTCGACAACCTGAAGGGCAAGAAGATCGCTTTTATCTATCTTGATCACCCTTACGGCAAGGAGCCCATCCCGACGTTTGACGTTCTGGCTGCCAAGTATGGATTCAGCTATGACAAGTACCCGGTCGCGCCCAAGTCGATGACCGAGCAGAAGTCGATCTGGCTGCAGATTCGCCGCAGCAAGCCTGACTACGCTGTCATGTGGGGCTGGGGTGCGATGAACTCCACCGCGATCAAGGAAGCCGCGAACATCAAATTCCCGATGGAAAAGTTCATTGGCAACTGGTGGTCCGGTTCCGAGGCGGATGTTCTGCCCGCAGGCAAGGGCGGCATCGGCTACAAGTCAGCGACCATGCATGGCGTTGGCGATTCGTATCCCGTGATCAAGCGAATTCGCGAGACTCTGTACGCGAAAGGCAAAGGTAACGGCGACGAGAAGCTGATCGGTGAAGTGCTCTACAACCGGGCCGTGGTGAACGCTGCGTACGTGGTCGAGGCGATTCGCGGTGCGGTGAAGAACAACGGCGGCAAGCGACCAAACGGTGAAGAGGTGCGCGACGCATTCGAAAGTCTCGAGATTACCGACGCCCGCGCGAACGAACTTGGCATGGGTGGCCTGTTGCCGCCGGTCAAGGTGACCTGTCTGGACCATGAGGGTGGAAACCCGGGTATCAAGATCCAGCAGTGGGACGGCAGCTCGTTCAAGATTGTTGAAGAATGGGTCCCGGCGATGTCCGATCTGGTTCGGCCTCTGGTCGAGAAAGACGCCGCCGCCTACATGGCTGAGAAAGGCCTGAAAGCACGCGACTGCGGCTAACGGCTGCAGGCGAGTCTTGTGGATGCACTGACCGTCAGTGCATCCATTCGGGCAACCCGGGTTTTCCTGAAGTTGTCCGAGCAATTTGTTCAAGCAGTAGTTTTGAGCAGGATGCCCGGCGGCATGGCCGCCGGGTTCTCTGTCCAGGCTCTAAATCCCCAATCCCTTACGAGGCGAAGTTAACCGTGTCAAGCCAGTCCGCTGCCGTCGATTCAACACCGGGCGCGCTGTTGTCCGTCAACAACATTGAGGTGATTTACGATCACGTCATTCTCGTGCTCAAGGGCGTTTCGCTCGAGGTTCCCGAGGGCAGTATCGTCGCTTTGCTCGGCGGCAATGGTGCCGGCAAGACCACGACGCTCAAGGCGATTTCAAATCTGCTGCGCACTGAACGTGGCGACGTGACCAAGGGATCGATCGAGTATCGCGGTGAGCGTATTGATGGCCTCACGCCGGCAGATCTGGTCAAGCGCGGGGTGGTGCAGGTCATGGAGGGACGTCATTGCTTTGAGCACCTGACCGTTGAAGAGAACTTACTCACGGGCGCCTATACGCGCCGGGACGGCAAGGGCGCCGTCAACGCGGACCTCGAGAAGGTCTACACCTATTTTCCACGACTTCGTGAACGACGAACCAGTCAGGCGGGCTATACGTCCGGTGGTGAGCAACAGATGGTGGCAATTGGCCGTGCGCTGATGGCCAAACCCAATCTGATTCTGCTCGACGAGCCGTCAATGGGCCTTGCACCACAGCTGGTCGAAGAAATTTTCGAGATCGTGAAAGAACTGAATCAGAAAGAAGGCGTAACCATTCTGCTCGCCGAGCAGAACACCAACGTAGCGCTGCGTTACGCCACGAACGGCTATATCCTGGAAAATGGCCGGGTGGTGATGGAAGGCGAGGCGAAGTCTCTTGCGGAAAATGAGGACGTCAAGGAGTTTTATCTGGGCGTCAGCGGTGATGGGCGGAAAAGCTTTCGCGACGTAAAGCACTATCGCCGCCGCAAGCGATGGCTTGCCTGATAAACTCCGTCGACGCCTACGGCTATATTCGGCTGAGTCAGGCGACACCTTAAACGCACGGAGTTACCGAGTATGGCTGGCCAGTTCTTTGATGATCTGGAAACGCGTGACGCCCAGGAACGGGAAGCGTCGCTGCTCGAAGGCTTGTCCAGGCAGATTGCCAACGCGCAGTCTCGATCCAGCGCCTTTGGCAAAATTCTTAAAGGCGTAGACGCTGCCGACATCGGGTCGCGCGAGGCGCTCGCGAAGCTGCCGGTGACGCGCAAGGCCGAGCTGATCGATCTGCAGAAAAAATCACCCCCTTTCGGCGGGCTCGCGGCAACAGCGGTGAGAGACCTTGGACGCGTTTTTGCTTCCCCGGGGCCGATCTATGAACCCGAGGCCAGACGTAACGACTACTGGCGAATCTCACGCGCACTGTTCGCGGCAGGACTGCGACGCGGAGATCTTGTTCACAATACCTTCGCTTACCACATGACACCTGCGGGTTCGATGATGGAGAGCGGAGCGCATGCGCTCGGTTGTCCGGTATTTCCCGCCGGTCCAACCCAGGCGGAGGATCAGGTGCGGGCGATTTCACACCTGCTGCCGGCGGCCTATTGCGGTATCCCGACATTCCTGAAAATTCTGCTCGAAAAAGCGGACGAGCTTGATGTGGATATCTCGAGTATGAAACGTGCGCTGGTCTCCGGTGCTGCGTTACCTCCGAGCCTGCGCTCGGAGCTCAATGCAGGCGGCGTCGATACGATGCAGTGTTATGCCACCGCTGACATCGGCTTGATTGCGTACGAGACCAAGGCGAAGGACAGCAACGCACTCGTCGAAGGCATGATTATCGATGAAGGTATTATCGTTGAGTTGGTTTTGCCCGGCACCGGTGATCCGGTCGAAGAGGGCGAGGTAGGCGAAATTGTTGTGACGACTTTGAACCCGGACTATCCGCTTGTCAGGTTCGCGACCGGTGATCTGACAGCCATACTACCGGGACCGAGTGAGTGTGGCCGAACGGGTACGCGCATTCGAGGGTGGATGGGTCGCGCCGATGAGACCACCAAGGTTCGCGGCATGTTCGTTCATCCTTTGCAGGTTGGCGCCGTCGTCAAGGTGTTTCCTGAAATAGCCCGTGCGCGGCTGGTGGTAGACAGCGTCGATCATCGAGACTCGATGGTTCTTCGCTGCGAAACTGAAAAGGCCTCGGCCGGCCTGGGTGAGAAAATCGAAAACAGGATCCGGGAAATCTGCAAAGTGCGAGGCGAGGTCGAATTCGTTGAACCCGGCACGCTTGCTACGGACGGTAAGGTAATCGACGACCTGCGCAGCAATGAGTAAGCAATCAGATCCCCCCGGGTACGAGCCTTCGTTGCGAACCCTGGCGATGCCTGGTGATGCAAATCCTAATGGTGATATTTTTGGTGGCTGGCTGATGTCCCAGATGGACCTTGCGGGCGGGATCCACGCCTATAACATCGCCAAAGGCCGAGTCGCGACGGTTGCCGTGGACGCCATGAGTTTTGACAGGCCCGTTCACGTCGGTGACGCGCTGTCCATTTATTGCGAAACCGTGCGCGTTGGAACCACATCGATTGCCATCAACATCGAAACGTGGGTACGACGAGCGGGAGATGGGGAACACGAGCAGGTTACCGAGGGGCTGTTTACCTTCGTCGCCATCGATGATGACGGAAAACCCAGACCCGTGCCTACCGGCGCATCGAGCGAGATGCTGTCGTGGGGGCGTCCAAACCGAAAGCTGCCGCGCAAAAAACAACAATCCCGGAGAAAGGCGGCCACGGTCCGCAAGAAGAAGTCCGCAAAAAAGAAAAAGTCCTGAATCTCCGCACCGCCACCCCGGACGATTCCGTCAATGGGTCATCGTCCATGTGCGCGTTATTTTTCCGGCTGGATCGCACGGTATGAACCTCACAGAACTTCAGAAAATTCTCGACGATCAGTCGCATCCTCCAGTGCATCTGTGGGAGCCGGACTACTGCGCCGAGATGGACCTTGTGATCAAGTCAGACGGCAGCTGGCATTACATGGGTTCGCCCATCAGTCGAAAGAAGCTGGTTAAGCTCTTCTCGACCGTTCTGAGACTCGATGCTGACAGCCACTATTACCTCGTGACGCCGGTTGAGAAGCTCAGAATACGCGTTGAGGACGCACCGTTTACCGCTGTAGAAGTTGACCAGGTCACTGGCGACGGCGACGACCGTCTGGTGTTCAGAACCAATGTTGACGAGCTTGTGGTCGCGGGCCCTGACCATCGAGTCAGAGTGATCGTGGATCCTGACGATGGCACACCAAGGCCGTACGTCCATGTGCGTGCGGGACTCGATGCGCTGATTTCGAGGGCCGTGTTCTACCAGCTGGTAGATATGGCGTCGCACACAACCGGTGATGACGATGTTGTTCGACTTTCGATCGACAGCGCAGGGGAAACCTTTATTCTTGGGGAAGCCTGAGGCGGGATGCGGAGCAGTATATGAGTGACATAGCGACAGTTCGACGAATCTTGAGTGAAAACAAGACCCTGGCAGTCGTCGGGCTGTCGGCCAACGAGTCGCGTCCAAGTTTCTTCGCCGCCAAGTACATGCAGGATCACGGTTATCGCGTCATCCCGGTCAATCCCCGTTATGACGAGGTGCTGGGTGAAAAATGCTATCCGGACCTCGAATCGATTCCAGATCCGGTTGATATCGTCGATGTGTTTCAGCGATCAGAAGTCGTTTTGCCGATCGCCCAGAGTGCGGTCTCTATCGGGGCTAAAGTTTTGTGGTTGCAGCTCACGGTCATGAATGATGACGCGCGGAAACTGGCGCAGGAGAACGGGCTTGATTTTGTCCAGGACCGCTGTGTCAAGATCGAGTATGCGCGACTGTTTGGTGGTCTTGGATTCGTTGGTGTGGCAACCAATATCGTATCCGCCAAGCGACCGCGCACCGTGCCGTACTGATCTTGATCGACCAGAAATGATCAAAGTCTTGTTTTCACAGCCAATCGCTTAACGCAGAACCAGGGTGCCTCCAGATGGCGGACAGAAAATTTGGATTCGAAACGCTTTGTCTGCATGCCGGGCAGCTGCCGGATGCGGCGACGGGGTCGCGTACCGTGCCGCTTTACCAGACGGCGGCGTACGTTTTTGATGATGCTGATCACGCAGCCAGTCTGTTTAATCTGCAGACATTCGGTAACGTCTACACGCGTCTGACCAATCCGACGACGGCTGTGTTTGAAGAACGCATGGCCTCTCTCGAAGGAGGACGCGCGGCCGTTGCCACGAGCTCGGGAATGGCGGCGCAGATGGTGGCGCTGTTGACGATACTTGAGGCTGGAGACGAGATTGTTTCAAGCAGCAATCTTTATGGCGGTACGTTCACCCAGTTTGATGTCAATTTTCGCAAGCTCGGTATCAACACTACCTTTGTTGATGCCGATGACCCCGAAAATTTCCGTCGCGCCATCAACGACCGCACGCGAGCCGTGTATACCGAAACGATCGGCAACCCCACAGGCAACATCGTGGATTTTGAGGCCATTGGCGCGATCGCGCGAGACGCCGGTGTCCCCTTCATTGTCGACAATACGATGGCGTCTCCGTATTTGTTCAAACCATTCGAACATGGCGCCGACATAGTCGTTCATTCGGCTACCAAGTTTATCGGTGGGCACGGAACTTCGATTGGCGGCGTGATCGTCGAGTCCGGTCATTTCCCATGGGACAACGGAAAATTCCCCGGGATGATGGAACCCTCCAAGGGCTATCACGGCATCAAGTTTTACGAGACGTTCGGTGATTTTGGCTACACCATGAGGGCACGCTGTGAAGTGCTCAGAACCATGGGGCCGGCACTCAGTCCGTTTAACGCCTTTTTGTTTCTCCAGGGTCTCGAGACCCTGCCGCTGAGAATGGAGCGGCATGTGGAAAACACGATGGCCGTCGCGCAATTTCTCGAAGCACATCCAGCCGTTTCCTGGGTCAAGTACTCGGGACTGAAAAGTTCGTCCTACTACGAGCTGGCGCAGCGTTACCTGCCCAAGGGCTCGGGTGGCGTCCTGACTTTTGGCGTCAAGGGTGGCAAAGAGGCCGGGCAGAAGTTTATAGAGGCCGCCGAGTTTCTCAGTCATCTGGTGAATATTGGTGATGCGAAGACGCTGATTACCCATCCGGCTTCGACAACCCATCGCCAGCTCAACGATGAAGAGCAGCTCTCAGCCGGCGTGACACCGGACATGATTCGGATGTCGGTCGGACTGGAAACGCTTGACGATATTCTCTGGGACATTGATCAGTCTCTGTCCCGTTCCCAAACCTGATCGTAAACACCCATGCAGCTGATATCTCCTCACACTCAGGACTTTGATCAAATCTGTCGCGAGTTTCGGTGGCAGATACCCGAATTTTTCAATATCGGCGTGGCGGTCTGTGACAAGCACGTTGCGGCAGGCAACGGTGACCGAACCGCGCTGTATTTTGAAACCGACGCTGGCGAACGCAGCGAGCACACGTTCGCGGACCTGAAGCAGCATTCCAACCGTCTGGCCAATACTCTGTCCGCTCTTGGCGTTACCCCGGGTGATCGAGTTGCCATTATTCTGCCCCAGCGAGTCGAGGCAGGTATCGCCCACATAGCGATCTACAAGACGGCTGCGGTCGCGCTACCCCTGGCAGCCCTGTTTCGAACTGACGCAATCGAGTACAGGCTCAAAGACAGCGGCGCCAAGGTGGTAATCACGGACACCGAACATCGCGCGATGGTTGAGTCGATTCGTGAGCAGCTGCCAGAACTGGAGCACATCATTGACGTCGATGATTCCGGCAGCAACGGATATAAAAGTCTGCTGGAGAAGTCGTCGGATCAGTACACCCCGGTGCGAACACGCGCGGATGACCCCGCGTTTTTGATTTACACGTCGGGCACCACAGGACCACCCAAGGGGGCCCTCGGTGCCCATCGCGGTCTGCTGGGAACGCTTCCGGGGTTCGAGATGTCCCAGAATTTCTTTCCGGTCAAGGACGACGTGTTCTGGACACCGGCCGACTGGGCGTGGACCGGGGGGCTTTTCGATGCCCTGTTGCCATCGTGGTACTACGGGGTTCCCATGTTCGGGTACGAGATCACCGGTCGCTTTGATCCCGAGAAAGCCTGTGAAATGCTGGCGCGATACCGTGTTCGAAACGGATTTATCCCGCCCACCGCTTTGAAGATGTTGCGTCAGGTCGACAACCTTCGAAGCAGGTACGACGTCAACTTGCGCAGCGTCATGTCGGCGGGGGAAACGCTTGGGGCCGAAATTTGGGAATGGTCTCGTGATGAACTCGGCATTGAGGTCAACGAAATGTGCGGGCAGACCGAGTTTAATTATGTTGTCGGCAACTGCTCGGCGATTTTGCCCGTTCGACCGGGCTCCATGGGCAAGGCCTACCCCGGAACCCGTGTTGATCCCGTGGATGCTGACGGCAACGTAATGCCGGTTGGCGAGCCCGGAGAGCTCGCTGCACATCGTGACAACCCTGTCATGTTTCTTGGGTACTGGAACAACGAGGAGGCGACACGGTCGAAGTTTCGCGGTGAATATTGGGCGTTTGGCGATATGTGCTATCGCGATGACGACGGCTATCTGTGGTTTCTCGGGCGAAACGACGACGTGATCTCAACCGCCGGATATCGGGTCGGCCCGGGCGAAGTTGAGGACAGTCTCCTGCGTCACCCTGCAGTCACCCAGGCGGCTGCGATTGGCAGCCCTGATGATCTACGCGGGCAGATTATCAAGGCGTATGTGGTCCTTGCGGCGGGCTTCACTGCGAGCGATGAACTCGCACGTGAAATTCAGTCTGCGGTAAAGGATCGACTCGCGGTGCATGAGTATCCACGCGAAATTGAATTCATCGATGAGTTGCCAATGACGACGACTGGAAAAGTCAGACGAATTGAACTGCGTGAGCGCGATCTCAAGAGCCGATCCTAATTCCGGTCCCGTACTCGGGATCGAGACTATTTGCGAGTTACGCCCGCTTGAGCATCGAACCGAGCGGGCGTCCGCCAAGCAGATGCAGGTGGATATGCTGGACTTCCTGGTGGCCGTGTTCGCCGCAATTCATAATCAGTCGGTAGCCGTCTTCCGCGATACCTTCCTTGCGTGCGATTTCGCCGGCAACAATGAACATGTGTCCAAGGGTTGCCTCGTCTTCGGGCGTCGCATCGTTGGCTGTGGGAATCAGCTTATTCGGTATCACGAGGATATGGGTTGGCGCCTGAGGCGCTAT
Source organism: uncultured Gammaproteobacteria bacterium (assembly GCA_938034705.1). Lineage (GTDB taxonomy): Bacteria > Pseudomonadota > Gammaproteobacteria > Arenicellales > CALHMG01 > CALHMG01. The sequence continues at coordinate 20,535 of CALHMG010000187.1, read as the reverse complement.
ATCGCGGAACGCCGTCACCCGGTCATCCTGAAACACGATGTCAGCGGGTATTTCGCGACGAATGATTTTGCTGAATATGGTCTCTTCTGGCATGCTCGCTCCGAACTTGACTTGCGTATGATCCCAACGATTGTATTCCAAACCCGACCAAGAGAAACGTTGCAATGAGCGAATTCAAAGCCTTCCGAATCCATCAGCAGGACAGCGGTGTTCGCGCCGGATTTGAAAACATAAGTGTTGATTCCCTGACCGAAGGCGAGGTCGTGATCAGCGTCGAATGGTCTGGCGTCAACTATAAGGACGCGCTTGCGGCCACCGGAAAGGGCAAGATTCTGCGCAAGTTCCCTCTCAATGGCGGCATCGATCTGTCCGGCAAGGTTGCGAGCTCCACCGATCCCAGATTCAAGGAAGGCGATGAAGTTCTGGTGGTTGGAGCAGGTCTGTCCGAAGACAAGGACGGCGGTTATGCCGAGATGGCGCGTGTGCCAGCCGATTGTGTTGTCGCTCTGCCAGACGGTCTTTCCACCTTTGAGGCCATGGCTCTGGGTACCGCGGGATTTACCGCAGCCCTTGCGGTGATGCGGATGGAAGACAACCATCAGACGCCGGACACCGGTCCGATCCTGGTGACGGGTGCGTCCGGAGGTGTCGGCAGTTTCGCGATTGACATGCTTGCCGGTAAAGGCTTTGACGTAACGGCATTCACCGGTAAAAAGGAAAGCCACGACTACCTGTCGTCTCTTGGTGCATCCGGATTCGTCGATCGGCATGAACTCGATATGGGTACACGACCTCTGGAACGGGCCGAATACGGCGGCGCTATCGATAACGTCGGTGGCGACACGCTGGGATGGTTGACCCGAGTTGTAAGACCGTTTGGCAACATCGCATCAATCGGACTGGCCGGTGGTTTCAAGCTGGAGACGACCGTGATGCCCTTCATTCTGCGCGGCGTGTCCTTGCTCGGCATTAACTCGATCGAGATGCCTGCCAGCATGCGTGATGCGGCGTGGCAACGGGTCGCGACGGATCTCAAGCCGCGCCATCTGGACAAAATCGTGACGCGAGAGGTTGCTTTTCAGGATCTGCCTGGCGTGTTCGACGACTTCATGAAAGCGGAAGTCACCGGCCGCACCGTTGTCAAAATCAGTGCTTAGGCCGCCGTTAGTACTTGCACAATGCGCGTTACGCGCTGACTGATGAGTGACGACACCTTTCCAGCGAAATCCGAGACCCGCAGCGGGTTTCGGCATTTCGCCTCGATTACAACGCGATGGGCCGACAATGACGTGTACCGGCACGTCAACAACTCGGTTTACAACGGCTGGATCGATACCGCGATCGCCGACTACCTTGTGAAAGAGGGCGTCATCGACGTGTCGAAAAGTCCCGTGATCGGCTTTGTCATCGAAAACTTCTGCCAGTTTCGAGGCCCGGTGTCCTATCCCGATGTTGTTGAGGGTGGGGTACGAGTCGTGCACATCGGCAAGACCAGCACTCGCTATGAGGTCGGTATCTTCAAAGAGGGCATCGACGAGGCAGTCGCGGTGGGCTATCTCGTCCATGTCTTTGTCGATCGCGCCACACAGCGCCCGCAGCCCATACCGGACGACATTCGAGCGGCGCTGACCAAGATTTCTGTTTAGGCGATACCACCCGCCTGGCGAGTCGGCTCGCCGGCGAGCCCCTCACTGGTGCTGGCAACGAGTCGAAGATCCGAATCAAGCGCTGCCGCGATCTTGTTCGTTGTCTCTTTCAGTTTCGGCAACAGAAGATCTTCTACCACCGACTTGTGCACGACCTCGCTGTAGTAGGGCAGCGTGACCGCGCCGAGCGCTCTTCCGTTTTCCATCACGGCCATGGATACGACGCTGAGGTCGAGGCCTTCGACGAACGGTTTTTCAGCGTAGCCCAGACGCTGTGCTTTGGCGATTTCTGCATCGACCTCGGACCGAGGGGGTGGCTGGGTTTCGTCGACAAAAAGCGATCGCGCCTGCTCGATCAACTGATTGCGTTCTGCCTCAGGAATTTTGGCAAGTACGGCGTAACCGGTGGACGTCAGCAGCGGCACCCGCGTTCGCTCGAAAAGTTTGACCTTCAGCGGTGCGGTGCGTTTGCTGTCAGCCTCGATCAGCAGCGATGCACCGTCGCGGACGGTAAAAATCGCCGGAAACTTGACCGAAATCGAGAGATCACGCAAAAGCGGTGTAGCGACCTGGGAGTAGTGTGTCTGGGTCGACAGCGCGCGAGACAGCTTGCGCACATCCGAGGTCACTCTGTAGCCCTGCCCCTGGGAGTCCTCCATCAGGAATCCCTGTTCAACCAGCGACTTCAGAAGCCGAATCGTCGTCGCTTTGGGTAGTCCGGTGGCCTCGACGACGTCTTTGACGGCGGCGGGGTTGAGTTCGTTGACTGCGGTCAGGACATCGAGTCCGCGTGCTAATGCTTTGACGCTCACTTAAGGGTAACTCCGGTGTCAGAAAAGGTGACTTAAGCTATTTATACGCGAAGCGTATCGGTGTGGATCATCGACAGTCCATTTTAGATCCAAAAACGGAAATTTTTGAAATCATCAAATAATCAATCATTTATGACGGGGTGATGAGCCTGGGTGCCATGTTCCGTGCTTTGCCCCGGGCGGGTCGGTTGCGACCGGTCCGACGGCTGTGGGAACGTCTGCGTCGATGATCCAGTCTGCGTCAGAACAGTTGAACTGCCCGCTTGTGGCGATGTGGTGTCACCCCAGATCCATGTCGACGGCCACCGAACGCATTATGCGTCAGCGCGGCGATTTCCATTGTGTTCACGAGCCCTTTATCCATTACTACTATCTGGAAAAAGCGGCGCGCAAGCTGGCTCACTACGAGGTGCCGGCAAAGACACCCATCGCTTATGGCGACGTGCGGCGTCAGTTGTTGAGCGATGCCGGGCGACGGCCGACGTTTTTCAAAGACATGGCTTACTACGTAACGCCGGAAATATGCGACGACGTCGATTTCCTTACTCGAATCAGTCACGTTTTTCTGATTCGAGACCCGCGCAAGGCCATCATGTCGTTTCATCGCCTCGATCCTGACTTTCTTTCTCCCGAGCTCGGTTTCGCTGGCCAGCTGGAACTTGCCAACGCGATCGCCGAACAGACCGGGGCGCCGCCGTGCGTCATGCGCGCCGAGGACATTCAACACGCGCCGCAAAAAGTGCTGCGAGCGGTGTGGCACAAGCTTGGAATACAGGACTGCGCACACGCGTTTGAATGGTCGGATGACCAGGTGCCCGAAGACTGGCGTCACGTCTCCGGCTGGCACGGTCAGGCGATTGCCAGCACGGGGATCAGGGCGCCATCAGAAGCGGATGATCCTGAGGACGTAGAGCGTCGTTTCGAACAGCTCTGCACGGTCGCACCGCGAATGAAGGAAATATTTGAGGAACACTACCCGGCGTATGAGGCACTTTCCGCGCATGCGCTCACGGGTTGATCTCAGGCGACAACAGATTCTTCCATTCCCAGAAAGCCACCGGACTGTCGACTCCAGAGGCTTGCATACAGGCCACCCGCTGCGATCAATTCCGCGTGACTGCCGGTTTCTATAATGCGGCCTTCGTCCATGACGATTAAACGATCCAGCGCGGCAATGGTCGAAAGTCGGTGCGCGATCGCGAGAACTGACTTGCCTTCCATCAGCTTCGCAAGCTGATCCGAGATGACCGCCTCGACTTCGGAATCCAGTGCCGAGGTTGCTTCATCGAGTATGAGGATAGGGGCGTTTTTCAGAATGACCCGCGCGATCGCAACCCTCTGGCGTTGCCCACCGGAAAGTTTGACCCCACGCTCGCCGACATAGGCGTCGTAGCCGGTTCGTCCCTGGGGGTCGACAAGGTCCGGGATGAAAATGTCGGCGGCGGCGGCTGTGGCAGCAGCGATCACCTCGGCGTCCGAAGCGTCTTCACGACCGTAACGAATGTTGTCGGCGATGGACCGATGCAAAAGCGACGTATCCTGGGTCACCATCGCAATTTCCCGTCGCAGACTTGCCTGGGAAACTGTGGCGATATCCGTATCATCGATTCTGATCATTCCACTGTCGATGTCGTAAAAGCGCAGTAGCAGATTGACCAGTGTCGATTTTCCAGCGCCACTGCGCCCCACGATCCCGACCTTTTCCCCCGGTGCGATGGTGAGATCCAGTTCGCGAATCGCGGGGATTTTTTCGCTGTAGGTGAACGACACGCGATCAAAGACAATCTGTCCTCTCGGGACATGGAGCGTCGTCGCATCCGGGTGATCCACGACGCTCGTTTTCTGGGAGATGGTTTCAATACCGTTTTGAATCGTGCCGATGTTCTCAAACAGCGAGGTGATCGTTCTCAGAATCCAGGCCGACATCTGGGTCAGGCGAATAATCAGCCCGTTGGCGATCGCGATGGCGCCCACCGTCAGGGCTTCATTCATCCATAGAAATATCGACTGCGTTGCGATCCAGACGATCAGTGCTGTATTGAGAATCGTCAGCAAAACGGTCATGGACAAAATCGAGTTCATGAGCGAACGCAGGGATGTCGTGTGATTGTCAATTGCGTCGGCCGCAAATTGATCTTCCCGATCAGGGTCCGCGAACAGTTTGACTGACTGAATGTTGGTGTAGCTGTCAACGATACGACCGGTCAGGCGTGAAGTTGACTCAGACAGAGCCGCCGAGCGTTCTCGCACCGGCGGGACCATGATTCGCGCGACAATGAGATAGCCCGCGAACCAGAGTCCGATCGGGATCAGCAGTCTGGAATCGAGATCAATGAACAAAACCACGACGCCTATGAGATAGATGACCAGCAGCCAGATACCGTCGATGACGTTGATGACGGCTTCACGCATCGCGTTGCCGGTTTGCATCACCTTTTGCGAAATGCGTCCGGCGAAGTCGCTCTGAAAGTAGTTGAGACTCTGGCGAAGGACGTACCGATGCGTCTGCCAGCGCACGGTGTTGGTAATACCTGGCACCAGAGCCTGCATGATTAACGCTCGGGAAATGAGCAGAGCGACGGGGCGAATCAGCGCGACCACCACGACCATGCCGATCAGCGCCAGCCCGTGTCGATCAAGAAACTGATCACGCGGGGTTTCATTCATCCAGTCGACGAATTTACCGAGAAACGCAAACATGGAGATTTCGGCGGTCGCCGCAATACCCGAGATCAGCAGAGTTATAACAAGCAGGCCGCGGATGGGCTTGAGGAACGATGCAATAAACGGACCCGTTTGCGACGGTGGGCGCACCACCGGATGTGGGCGCAAAGGGTCAATGAGTTTGCTGAAAAGGTCGCGCATGATGTACCCGATCAACATACGTGATCCGCGACGCTTTTTCATTATGTATCGGCGACGCAAGGTCGTGTGCTCGATTGAGATGCAGAACACGCCTGTTTGGGAGTCGTTTTCAATTCCCTGCGTGTGCGAGTTGCCAAGAACGGGTTAATGCACCGTTAAGCCGGTCTTCGGTGTTGTTCGCCCAACGTGAGTGCTCAGGGGTTGGCGCAAGCGACGAGTGCATTCAATGCGTGCGCCGACCCTTGTCGACTGCTCAATCGCTGTTCTGACACAACGCCGTCATCGGTAAAGCCGATCTCAAGCCTTTCGGGGTGCGGGAATCGGGCTGACGCCTGGCCTGGCGTAGCGACAGTGCCGATTTAGCTGATCAGTTTGGACACTTCGCGTGCGAGCGAAGCCCGTACCGGGCAAAATCGAGCCTATGGCAACTTCACATGAAATCGTAGGTCAGGAGTGGCACGACCGGGCGCGGGAGCTTGCGCAATGGTCGATGGATCGTCTGGTCAATCGCAAGGATGTCTGGGGTCAGTACTCGGTATTGACGCCTTCGGAGCGCAAGGCTCAGGGTCGCAGCTACAAGGCGATGACCCTGCCTCGCAAGGACATGCGCGGCGATGACATGGTAACGCTGGACAAGCTCACCCGACATTTCGCCAGTCGCCGTCACCGCAAGCCCCAGATAATCGGACTTCACGCCAAATCCAGGGAACATACCAGTCGATGGCTCGGAATCGACATCGACTGTCACGACACTGACAGCGTGGATGCTGAAGACCATGCGCGTCGAAACCTGGTTGGCGCAATTAACTGGTGGGGTCGACTTCAGGACATGGGCTACGATCCGATACTGATGGATTCCAGCGGCAAGGGCGGCTATCACCTGTGGGTGCTGTTTGCTGAACCTGCGCCCACCCAGGATGTGTTCGCGTTTGCGCAATCCATCGTGACCACGTGGGAAGAAAACAACCTGGATGAAGAGCCAGAGACTTTCCCCAAGCGGCTCAAGCGTGACTCTATTGGTTCCTGGTTCCGGCTGCCCGGGCTCCACCATACCCATGACCACTACACGCGTATCTACAGTGGTGACGAATGGCTCACGGACCCGTGGCTTGAGGGGCATGCGGCCGTCGATGCTCTGCTTTCAGTCTTGCCCGGTCCACCGCCGCCCACGGCTGTCGACGACGATCTGGTTGACGTCATGCCGAAGACCGAGGTCCTTGCGCCTGCCAAAAAAGCGACGGGTCGCAAGCGTGACTTCAAGCGGACGGGTCGTTCGACAGTTTGTGTGGATCTGGACGGCGTCCTTGCTGCGCGTGACTACGCCGGAGGCTTGCTGGAAATCGGTGATCCAATTGACGGTGCAATCGAATTCACCCAGGCGCTTTCGAAATTCGCCGACATCATTATCCTCACTTCACGCCTTTCTCACGCGGTCAGTGGGTCGTCGCGAAAGCGCGAGAAAATTGAGCAGCGCGTTCGCGACTGGCTCGAAGAACACGGTTTTGAGTTTGTCGACGTGTGGACGGGTCTTGGCAAACCGCCAGCCCAGGCGTACATCGACGATCGCGGCGTGGCATGCCAGCCTGAAGAAGAGGGGGTTAGTGCTTTCGTTGCAGCGCAACAGGCTGTCCGCGTGCTTTGCAACGAAGATTAACCTGCTGTCGGGCGCCGGCGGCGCGTTAAACTTGGGACTTCACCCAACAGGCTCTGGAGGGGGCATGTATGGCGCGCAGTCTTGAGTTTGACTTTGAGGGCAGGAAGTTTGCCTGCTCCATCACCAAGGTCGATCGCAAAAAACTCTACGGTGCCGTGGATATCGAAACCATCGATGTCGACGGTGATCGATGCGAGCTTGCATCGCTGGCACGCGATGGAAAAACGCTGATTCCTTTCGGCGGTACCGCAGCCGGCTATGTGAACCCCGATGGCGAGTGGGTTTTTCGAAAAGACCTTACCCCGGTGAATCTCGATGGCGATGTGCTCGAAACCGTAGAGTCGAGTTTCGATTCGCCGTCAGGATTGGTGAATACGGTTTCGATTGAGGAGTTTCTCAACCACAGTGTGCGGCTCGTTTATCGACTTGATGCCGCCGAAGAAGGTGGCGCAATCGACCCGGCGTTTGTCAAACGTCTGGCTTCAGGTGAGATTTATAGAACCGAATTCAGCTATCGCGGCGGGGTCCAGGCTGATCCTGCGTTCATTATGGCAGGTCAGGACGGCGTCATATGGTTGTTGATCACCGCAGAAAACAGGATCGATTTCGTCAACCTGGAACAGGCTGCGGTTTGTGCCTCGACGGTGGAGCTTGACGACGCCGAAGAAGAGGAAGAACTCGACGAGCTGAGTTTCGATGTGCTCTAGCTCATAGAAGACCAGGATTCACGCCATGCCGAACATCAATATCACCGACAGCAGAAAACGCGATGCCGTGGTCAAAGCCGAGAGCGTTCGGATTTATGAGCCGGTTCAGTATGTTGGCCCCAAGGGAGGGCAGGCGTATACACGCAAGGTGCTCAAGGCCACCGTTGAACATGACTACGAGTCACTGAGTGAAGATGCCGGGAGTCCGGAAGCGCTTGGCAAAGCGCTGATCGAGTCGGATCCCGAGGTGGATCTCGAACGTTTTGGAATGTTCTTGTGGAACGTTTCCCGTGTGTACATTAACGAAGACGAGGAGATTGTTTTTCGGGTAGAGCAGAATGAACTCGTCAAAGACCCGTGGGGAAAGTTAAAGGAACGACGACCTCGTCGGCGCGCCGAGGCCAATGTTGATGCCGATATTCCGCTGACGTGGACGGGGCATATGATCGATAAGCACGAGGCCGTTCGACGCTTTGTATTTTCGTCCAAAATGCAGATCGTTCATATCAATGGCCTGACCTATGACTTTCTGCATGGCATGGCGACGGAGCTTGCCAGGGCCAACAGTCTGATGCTGCTCGGCGGCGGCAAGAGTGGCAAGAAGCCTTTGGTGTTTCGTCGCGGGAGCGTGGCCTATCGGGGATTTCTTGAGGGGCGCGTCGACGGCGATAAATACATTCTGCTGCTTCATCTGTCGAACACGGAACTCAAAGTGCCAGCCGGTAAGCGCACAGCGGATCCGGCAGATGACGATGAGCTGATGGAGAGCGGCAAGTCGGCTGCCCGGGCACCGAAAGAAAAGGGCGCCGCGGCAGAGAAAACCACAAAGAAAAAGACAGCCAGGAAGAAGGCCGCAAAGAAAAAGTCGGTTAAGAAAAAGTCGGTTAAGAAAAAGGCCGTGAAGAAAAAGACTGTCGGGAAGAAGACACCGAAAAAGGACGCGGCCAGAAAGAAGGCAGACGATAAGAAAACGCGCCAGAAAAAAGCGAGCAAGAAAAAAGCGCGTAAGAAGAAGGGTGCGTCAAAGAAGAAGTCGTCAAAGAAGACAGCTAAAAAAGCCGCGAGCCGTGCCGCATCCTCGACGCGCGCCAGACCCGGTGGCAGCTCGTCCAGTCGCGGAAACAACAAGCGATGAATGCGCTCGTCGATACACAATCGCTGAAGCAGCTGGCGGGTAGCTACCGCAGCGGCCGGGCCGCAGATGCGCTGCTGGTGCCTGCATTGCTGCAAACCGTGCGAATGCGCCGGCGTCAGCTTGGGCAGATGATGTCGGCATTTGATATCGATACGGCCAAGCGCAGACTTCCGCCGGCGGACTACGTGGTGAGTCGCAAGATCGACGGCGAATACACCTGTCTGATTTACGACAATGGCGACGTTATTACGATGAACCCCGGCGGAACGGTGCGAACGGGTGCAGATTTTCATCGAGAAGCCGCGACCCTGCTGGAATCAGCGGGGATCAAGAAGGCCATCGTCGGGGGCGAACTCTATGTGCGCAGGGACGACGGCAATCGAGCGCGGGTCCATGACGTTACCCGCGTCGCCCGGGCACCCAAAGACGAAGATGAGGTCGCGAGTCTGTGTTTTGGCGTCTTTGATATTTATGATCTGGATGGCACAGATCCGTCGATGCGACACTCGGAGGCGATCGCCACGATTGCGAAGATATTCGGCGCTGGAGATCGCGTGCATCCCGTTGAACATGCCGCGGGCGATCACAAATTCGTCCTTAAGCAGTTTCGCCAGTGGGTGCTTGAGGATGGTGCTGAAGGTGTGGTCGCGCGCAGCGACAGTGCCGGTATCTACAAAATCAAACCCCGGCATAGTCTCGATCTGGCGGTAGTTGGTTTTTCTGAAGGAACGGAAGATCGGACCGGGATGCTGCACAGTCTCCTGTTGGCTGTTGTGCGCCCTGAAGACAACACCTTTCACATTGTGTCCCGGGTTGGAGGCGGTTTCTCGGATGAGGCACGTGTTGAGCTGCTTAAGTCTCTTTCTCGTCAGGTCGTCGAGAGTGACTACGCCGAGGTCAATTCAGATCGTGTTGCGTACCAGATGTTGAAGCCGGGCGTTGTCGCCGAGATATCGTGTCTCGATATCATTTCACGGACCTCCCACGGAAATACTATTGATCGTATGGTGATCGAGTGGGACGCGAAGAAGAAGCGATGGGAGGGCGTTCGACGTCTGCCGCTCGCCAGCATTATTTCTCCGCAGTTTGTTCGGCTGCGCGAGGACAAACAGGCCATCGCTGAGGATATCAAAATGACCCAGCTCAGCGACATTGCAGACATTCCGGAGACCGATCGAGCAGCGGAAAACCTGAAACTCCCAAAGAGCACGGTGCTGCAGCGAACTGTCGCAACCAAGGAGTTGCGAGGTGCCACGATGGTGCGAAAAATTCTACTCTGGAAAACCAACAAGGAAGACGTTACCGGCGACTATCCGGCCTACGTGCTGCACCTCACCGACTACAGTCCCAATCGAAAACGGCCGCTTAATCACGATGTCGTTGTTTCAAGCTCACTGGATCAGATGGAAGAGGTGTTTGAGACGTGGCGAAAGAAGTATTTCGTCCGGGGCTGGAATGAGATGGAATGACGTGCGCATTGTGAGTTGGAACATCCTGCATGGTGGCGGGAGTCGAGTCGACGATATTCTGGCGACCGTCGAAGCCTATAGTCCTGACATTGTGTGTTTGCAGGAGTTTCGACACGGAAAAGGCGGTGCGAAAATAGAGGCTGGGCTCGGGGAGCTCGGGCTTGATTGTGTTTGCGCACCACCGACCGACAGCGCGCGTGAAAACAGCGTGCTGCTGGCCTCGTGCTTTGAATTCACGTCCGACACTTTCCCCGACGGAGCGCGTAAACCCGCCAGATGCATCGCCGCGGACTTTGCTCCCTCAGGAGACGATTTGAAGCTGATAGCCGCGCACTTCCCTCAAAAGCGTGCCCAGCTCCCTTATTTCGAAGCGTTGCTTGATCTGCCCGGGAGCTGGATCAAGGGCAACTCGCTGGTTATTGGCGACATTAATTGTGGAATTCCGTTCGAAGACTCCGAGACCAGGTCTTTTTACGCCACCCATCTGTTCCAGGAAATGCTTCGCCGGGGCTGGGTTGATGCGTGGCGCGCACGAAATCCGCAAGCCCGCGAATTCACCTGGATCAGCAATGGTAAACAAAACGGATATCGCTATGATCATGCGCTGGCTACTGAATCCTTGAATGACAGAATTTCGTCAATTGCGTACGATCACGAAGTTCGCGAAGATGGTCGATCCGATCATTCGTTGATTGTCGTTGATATCGACTAGCGGCATTCGGCGTCAGAGTGCGTCTCAATAGACGCTGACAAATCGAACAATTGCAGAGGAAAGGCACAAGAAATGAGTGATGCAGAAATCGCCGGACGGGCGCCTGAGGCGGTCGAGGTTGAAGAAGGAAAGAAGTACTACTGGTGCGCCTGTGGCAAGTCCAGCAAGCAGCCGTTTTGCGATGGCTCACACAAAGATACCGAGTTTACGCCCATGGAATACACCGCGACCAAAAGTCGTACCGTGTATTTCTGCACCTGTAAACAGACGAGTAATCAGCCGCTGTGCGACGGTTCCCATAACAACCTGGACTAATTGCTGAGCCGGGCGGGAGATGGCCCTCGCGTTCAACGCGAGGCAATAGACCGCTAGATAATTGACCGCTAGATCATAGACAAAGGGCGATCGCTCAGTCGCTGCTATACGTGGAACCGACTTTGGTCTGGAGTTCTGCAGGGGCCGCGGCCTTTTTCAAAAACGCGTCGCTGTCGGTCGAGAACCTGATGCCGGCCTGAACGATGGCATCGTCAGCCACTTTGTTCAGCGGTGTGTATTGCGGATGATGATGTGCCCTGTACGGGTTATTGCGCGCGGCGTTGTAGCACATCAATACGGTCCACCGTCGATTCGCTGACCGGTTCTGATCGGAGCGATGCAGGGTGTTGCAGTGGAAAAACAGGCCATCGCCTGGCTCCATTTCGGCGTGGACCGTCTCCAGTGATTCCAGGGCCTGTTCCACCCGGTTGAGGTCGGCGCCGACCTGGTCACCGTCGAGAAGACCGTGATCGATTCGTCCCAGATGATGCGAGCCCTTTAGAACCTGAAGGCAGCCGTTGTTGCGATCGGTATGATCGAGCGCAACCATGACCGAAGCCATATACGGAAACAGACATCCGTTGTGGTACCAGTAGCCGTAGTCCTGGTGCCATTCCCACGCGCCACCCTCGAAGGGTTCCTTGGCGGTAAGCTTTGAGTGGTAGTGGTAGACCTCTCCACCGAGAACATCCTCCATCGTGTCGACCACACGTTCGCTGCGAGCGGCCAGTCCGTAGACGCTGTCACCCGGGTGGTTCCACGTCACCATTTTGGTTGCCGCGCCGTCGGCATCCTTACGATTGTAAAAGTTCTCCGAAATCGCAGGGTCGGTTTCAATCGCGGTTCGTAACAAAGCGATCTCTTCATTTGAAAAGAGATTTTTAATCAGGACGTAGCCGTCCCGATCAAACCGGGTGCGCGTATCTGCATCAAGAACGGTTGGCATTTAAAGTCTCTGCTCGAGGTGGGCTGCGCGATTCAGAAGCCGATGGTGCCGGAGTCAGGAAAACTGATCACGCCATCTTTGCCGAGTGGGCCCATGAGTGGATTTTCCGGCCATTTGGAGAGAGTTTCACGGCGGTTGATCACGTCGACGTCAAGACAGTTTCCCGCAGGAACGGTTTCCTGCGCGATGTATCCGTAAGGGTCGTGGCCTTTGACCAGCTGTCCGGACCCCTGGCCGATATTCTGTTTCGAGCGTACCGGTGTGTAGTCGATGAGAAGGGACACTCTTTCGTTATCGGACTGGTTGGGACCGGAGCCGTGAACGAGATTGCCCGAAAACACCGCAAGTTCACCGGGTGCGAGTTCGAGAGGGACGGCATTTGAGGTGTTAACGTTGTCCGTTCGGGCAACGCGGCGTCTGTCCTGGCCGTCGCGGTTTTCGATGATCTGGAACGGGTGCACCTGTGTGTGAGAGCCGGGTATGACCTCAAGGCAGCCGTTTTCTGTCGTTTGCTCGCTTAGCGCGAGAAACACGATGACAAAACAGGGATCCACCTGAACGCGTGCGCTGTCCTGGTGCCAGCCATAGGCCTGGGCGGAGTGTGGGTGCTTGATTCTGAACGTCGCGTTGGTCACATAAATCGAATCACCCGTCATCGGGGTCACCGCGTCAATCAAAGCCTGATGACAGCAAAGTCTGTACACCCAGTCGAACAGCAGATTGCATTTGATGTCGAAGGCCCACGCAACGTCGTTGGGTCGTGCTTGTCTGAAGGCGTCAATACGATTGCGGCAATCCACGACTTCTTTTTGCGTGAGACCGGGTAATCCGGTGACGTACCCATCAGTGGCAAACTGGTGTGCAATTGCTTCTTGCGTATTTTTGCCGTGGTCCATCGGTTATCGTTTTACCAGATTGTCAGGACAGTGCGGTTCCTTCGAGAGTGATGCGGTGCATCAATCGCATTTGACCGTCATAGTCATTGAGCGCTTTGTGCCAGGTGCACCTGTTGTCCCAGAACGCGATGCTGCCTTTACGCCACTTGAAGCGACAGGTGAACTCCGGTTGCACCGCGTGAGCGTAGAGGTAGTCCAGTAGCGGTTTGGACTCTTCTTCGGTCCAGCCTTCAAATTTTACGGTGAACGTGTCGTTGACGTAGAGGGCCTTGCGACCGGTCACCGGGTGTGTGATCAGGACCGGATGCACGCTGTCCTGGGTGGCTGCGTCAACGTTGCCAAGGCGACTGCCAACGTCCGTGGCGTCTTTGATGTTTCCATATGCCTGTTTGCCGAAATTTCTTCGGCTGGTGTGCACGGCTCTCATTGATCCAAGCATTTTTTTCATGCCGTCTGACAGCGCGTCATGGGCGGCGTACATGCTGGCGAATAGCGTATCGCCTCCTTGCTGCGGTACCTCATGGGCGTAGAGAATTGAGCCGAGTGCGGGTTCCTGATCATAGGAGTGATCGGTATGCCACCTGCTGCCAATGTTGGTTTTCTGATCAGGGTCTTTGCGCACCTCCGCGATTCGTGGATGCGTGTCGACCGCTTTGAAAAACCTGTTGACGTTGATGTGGCCGATCGCCTCGGCGAAGTCGATATGCTGGTCGGGACTTAAAGTCTGGTCGTGGAAGAAAAGAACGCCAAACTCGCCATGCGCGCGAAGGAGTTCTTCGCGAACTTCGCCGCTTATTGGCCGGGACAGGTCGATATCCGTGACCTCGGCGCCAACCATGGCGGCGTACGGTGTGACGTTAATGAACTGATAGTCGCTTCGGGTTTCTGCTTTCATAGCCGTGAATTTACCAAGAATCGACAGGTTGTCGATGGGCTCGGTCCATTACGATTGCTTCATCAGCTTGTTGCTGGCAAGTTTCACGCTATGTATTCAAAGTTCCACGCAGACCGCGAGAAAATCCTGTCGATGGTGAGGCAATTTCCAGCTGGAAAATCGTACCCACCGTCCGCCGTGAGGGCGCCGAGATTGCCGGGTTTTCGCAGCGTTCTCTCGCTGCTGCTGGTGAGTCTGTGCTTGGTCTTTTCTGGCTGTGCATCGGTCATCAAAGATGCCGAAGTTGTGCGAGTTGCGGACGAGACGCTCCGGACTTTCAATGATGTGGGCAACAAGGCCGCTGCAGATCTGTCGCGACGCTCTCGCAGCGGCAGCGACAGCCGCTTTGCGGTCGCGATTGATGCGATCATTTTGTTCGATCGCCAGAATACCCACTACTTTTTCTCTGATCTGACAAAGATTGCCCGCGATTTTCATGAAGGGTATATCGATTCGGCAGAACGAACCGAGCTGGTATGGAAGGTTTTCTCCGATCGCGGTGTCTTGCTGAATCGTCATTACAAAAATACCGGGGGCGTGCCGCTGCTACGTCTGAGCGGGGAATACGAGTTGCCAGACGCAGCGGTCAAGGTCCTGAAGTCGATGTATCCGGGTGAAGACTACGTTCTTCCACGTCTGAGCACGGTCAGTTCCCGGCGTGACGGGCTGGGCAACAACTACGTCTTCTATGACATGGCAGTGATCAATCCGCCGGGGATCGCCCATGTGGGCCGGGATATTGGGCTTCAAAACGACAGCGATGCGCTGATCATGGCGGTAGCGCTGCACGAATCTGTGCATCACATTCATCGCCAGGTGATGGGGCGTGGAAAATTCAGAACCTATCGTGAAAAAATGGCCGCGATCAATGAGGCCGTCAAGGAATTTGGATTTCGCTTTGGCCACTGGACCGCCGTGGAAGAATTTCTGGCAGATGCGGTCGCGATTCAGGGAGGATCAGCTGCGATCCGATTTGTGGCGTCGAGGATAATGCGTTCGCCGACGGCGGCGGACGAGCTTAAGAAAAGCAAGGTTCGACGAACCGATCCCCACGATGCATCGGCGCGACTGCTTTATCTGCTGCTGGTTGAACAGGAGTCGGCCAGGGATGTCCGCGACCTGACGCTGGATTCGTTGCGGGTCAGATCAGCTGGTGCCGTAGAGGAATATCGTGACGACTGGATTGCGTATGTTGACCGTATGTTTGATACCGAGTTCGAAGCAAAAGTGCGCGACATCTATTTTGAGACAGCGAGCCGCATTCTGAAGATTGTGCTCAACCGATCACCGAGTCAGCCCTGAAGCGTTCTTTCAGAACAGCGGTGAGAGTAACGCTCTGACCATGGTGTGATCCGGGTCTGCGAGGCCATCGATAACGTTGAAATGATGCTGGCCGTATTCTTCGACCACGGCTGTCGATGCACCTGATTCTCGCCAGACGTCCGCAAGCATCGAGTTTTGTCTTACAAATTCAGGGCGTTCGTCCGCGCCCACCCAGCAGACAACGCGTGCATTGCTGACCGGTTTGAGCAGCACCGGACTCTCGGTCAAGGCCTCGGCCGTGTCGAGTCCCAGTGTTTCATTCATCTTCGTTTTGAGCAGGGGCCGCAGATCATGTACGCCAGAAATCGAAACCACATTTTTGATTCGCTCGCGAATGTGGCTTTGCAAAGGCGTGGACTCGCTGATCATGCGGGTTACAAGGTGACCACCGGCGGAGTGCCCGGCGAGCCCCACGGGCCCGTCAACTCGGTCGGCGGCAACGGTAATTGCTGCCCCGATCTCGGCTGTAATCTCCGATATGCGTGCGTCAGGGCATAACGTGTAGGACGGAATGGCAACCGCGAGTCCTTTCTCGACCGGCCCACGGGCGAGATGAGACCAGGTCGATTTGTCGAACGCCTTCCAGTAACCCCCGTGAACAAACACGATCAGTCCGCGAGGCGAGTTCTTGGGCAGCAACACGTCCAGAACCTGCCGCCCGGTATCGCCATAGGAGATGTTGATGTCGGCTCGTCGACCGAGCTCAGTCCGGAACTCTTGCGCATTCGCGGCCCATCTTGCAGGGAATGAAGCCGCATCAGGAATATGCTCGGCGTTGGCGTAGGCATCATCAAAGTCAGCAATATGATCAGTAGGGTCTTTAATCATGGGTTAGTCATTGCGCGGATTCCCGAGACTATCCATTATGCGCGATTCCTCCGGCGAAAAATCATTCATCTCGTCACCACGTGAAGGTCCAGGGTCATGTTCTTGTTGTTGGCTGTCACGCCAATCGTTCTAGCCGCCTGTCTTATCCTGATCTTCAGGCAGAGCGCGTTACGAGCTGGATTTACCGGCCTCGCGGTGACGCTTGTCCTGTCGATCGTGATCCCTGAATACCGCCTTGAATCAGCCGGCTTCGTCTTTGCCATCAGTGATGGTCTTTTGACGACGCTGGGCGTGGCCTATGTATTGCTTGGCGGAGTGCTTTTATATGAGGTGATGCAGACCGGTGGTGTTCTGACGGCGCTTTCTGATGCCGTAATCCAGGCGATCCCCGATCGTCGTCATCAGATGTTTGCGCTGGTTTTTGGCGTGTCGGTATTTTTTGAGTCAGCGACAGGTTTTGGTGTTGGAATCGTTGTCGTCGCACCACTTTTCCTCGCGCTGGGCTTTGACCCGCTGCGCGCGGCAACCCTCGCGCTGATCGGGCAGTGCGCTGTGCCCTTTGGTGCGCTCGCTGTTGGCACCGTTCTCGGGTCGGATTTATCGGGTGTGCCGGAGGCGACTCTGGGTGAGCTTTCTGTTTTGATCAGCCTCCCGTATCTGGTCGTCAGCGGGGCGGCCGCGTTGTTCGTATCCGGGCTATGGCGAGGCAGTGCGAGCGACCTGGGTTGGCTTCTGGCCTACAGCGCCTTGCTGGCGGTGGCGCTGTGGCTTGGCTCGATTTCTCTCGGGGTTGAATTGACCGGCTGCTTTGCAGGAATCCTTATCGTATTCGTGGCGTGGTGCCTCAATCGGTCACCCGCGCTCGACGAAGTCGTCATTCACCGCGAGGGCGTACCGAGATTCGCGATAGCCATTGCACCGGTTGTTGTTTTGCTGGGCTCGTTGAGTGCGACGCGCCTTGTCGAGGGAATACAACACTGGTTTCAGTCGATCGGCAGAATTGAATTGGAGATGTTTAATTTCCAGATCGCGCCGATCTATCACCCCGGTTTCTGGCTTGTTGTTTCCGCAGTGTCCGGTGTCGTCATTCTTGGATTGACGACAGAGCAGGTCAAAACCATTGTGCCGGCGGCGATAAAACGCTGGTTCACCGCGACGCTGGCAATCGCGGGTTTCATCGTGTTCGGCAAGCTTATGGTGTTAAACGGAATGACAACGCAGATTGCGACCGAATTTGCGCAGCTCGCTGGACGTGCCTATGGCGGCATTGTGCCGGTAATCGGTGGTCTGGGTGGTTTTCTGACCGCGAGCAACGCGGCCTCGAATGCGCTCTTTATGAATCTTCAGCTGACGGCTGGCGCGAATGCCGGAATGCCCCCGGAGCTTGTTGCCGCGTCGCAGAATGCCGCAGGTTCAAACACCACTCTCGCGTCGCCCGGTCGACTCGTGTTTGCAAGCGCGCTGATAGACCGGCCCGGCAGTGAGGGCGAGCTGCTGCGTCGCGTGCTGCCGGTGGCGCTGGCGGGTGTCGCGGGCGCGATAATCATGACCCTGGTGCTCGAGCGAATAGGCTTAAACTGACTTCGCCTGTGCGGTTCTCTGCCCGGTTGCGGAGGCGGTCGTGTCGTGTGGCTGCGCCGCCTCAAGTACGCTTTCGTATATCGACGCGTACGCCTTGGCGATCGCTGTCGGCTGGAATCGATGCAGATTGTGCCGTCCCTTTTCTACAAGCGACTGCCGGTAGGCGTCATCTTCGATAATTCGATCGATACCGCACCTTATTGAGTCGACATCAAAGGGATCAACCAGGCAGGCGCCTTCGCCCGCGATTTCGGGCATGGAAGAAAGATTGCTTGTGATCACCGGGCGGCCCGTGCGCTGCGCTTCGAGCACCGGCATGCCGAACCCTTCGAGCGTGGATGCGAAGAGAACCAGATCGCAGGAGCGATAGGCGCGCACGATTTCGTCTTCTGTCAGGTTGCTGTCTGCCCGGTAGTCGATCTGATGACGCTCGAGCAGATCGGTATGTTCCCGGGTGATCTGCCCGATGATTCGAAGACGACACCTGAGGCCAGCGAGAGCTCTGATGTGTCGCTCCAGGTTTTTATTGTAGGCCGTTCCGACATGGAGGATTTCCGGGCACTCCTTGTTAAACGTGAACGGTGCGTCCACAAAAGCGCTGCTGATACAGACAGGCACTACGCGTATTTTTTCAGGGTCGCATGCGGTCAGTCGAATCAGATCGTCGCGAGTAGCGATGGAGTCAGCTGTCACGATCGTGGCTCGCCGAACCGGGAGGTCGAGCCAGAACCATTTCAGGAACAACCGTTTTGCCGGATTTTTCACGCGGTCTATCATGCCGCAATCGTGAATCGTCAGAACGGTTCGGTCACGGGGGAGTCCAAGCGCCAGGTAGTTAACATCGCCGGTGACATGATTAACCTGGTCCTGATTTCTTCGTGCTTCCAGAATCGCTTTCGTTCTGGGCACCACACCGTTGCTGAAATACGAGCTGACAAATTTCCGCAGCTTCCATGGGCTGTTCGCGGGGAAGCTCGCCATGATCTGGTCGAACGCGGATTCAATACTGAAATTGCCGCTGGAGCGCGGTTTTCGATAAAACAGCGTTGCGGTTGTCTTGACGGGCATAGTCTCAGACTGGTCGATGAGCCGTAAAAATCAAGGAATTCGGATAGCTGAAATGGCCTTAAGCTGGATATCGGAACCCGGTCGGGATCGGCCTTAGCGAAATACAACAAGGCACGTAGAATTCGCGACTTCTGATTGCATTCAAGGTCAATTCAACGATGAGTGAACTATCCGATTCGCAGTTCCACGCGAACGAACTGATGCAGGACTGGCTGGACCGATTTTCCAGCGCCATAGGCTCCGCAAGCCCGGGACAGGCGGCCGAGCTGTTTGTCGAAGACGGCTACTGGCGGGATCTGATTGCCTTCACCTGGAACATCCATACCGTGCAGGGACGTGAGGCCATTGCCGAGCGCGCCCGCGCAACCGCTGACGGCGTCGAGGCCCGCGACTTTCAGGTCGACGGAGACGCTAACGTCACCGAAGAGGGCATGGACGGATGGTTTACGTTCACGACCGGAGTCGGGAGTGGACGTGGGCATATCAGGCTGCGCGACGGTAAATGTTCGACACTTTTGACGACCCTCAGGTCACTGACAGGATTTGAGGAAAAGACCGGCAGCAATTTCACTCGTGAGAAAGGCACGGATCACGGCGCGTTCAAGCACAGAAAAAACTGGCTGGAGAAAAAACAGCAGCGCGAGGCAGAACTTGGCGTCACGGTTCAACCCGAAGTGTTAATCGTTGGTGGAGGGCAGGGCGGAATCGCGCTGGCCGCACGCCTGACTCGTCTTGAAGTACCGAACATCGTCATTGATGTCAACGAGCGACCCGGAGACGCGTGGCGAAACCGGTATCGGTCGTTGTGTCTGCATGATCCTGTCTGGTACGACCACCTCCCGTATCTTCCGTTTCCGGACCATTGGCCGATCTACATGCCCAAGGACAAGATTGGTGACTGGCTCGAAATGTATGCCCGGGTCATGGAGCTTAACTACTGGACCCGATCGGCCTGTAAACGAGCAAGCTATGACGAAGCGGCCGGAGTCTGGAGCGTAGTCGTCGATCGCGATGGTTCTGAGATCACGATCAGGCCGCGTCAGCTTGTGCTGGCGACCGGGATGTCGGGCGTTGCCAAGATTCCCGATGTGTCCGGCATGGACGATTTCGAAGGCACCGTCATCCACTCGAGCAAGCATCGCGGTGGGGAAGGTTGGGCAGGTAAGCGTTGTGTGGTGGTTGGGTCGAACAACTCCGCCCACGATATCTGCGCGGATCTCTGGGAGAACGATGCGGACGTGACCATGCTGCAGCGTTCGTCTTCGCTGGTCGCGAGATCCGAGACTCTGATGCGCGGCGGCGTACGCCAGCTTTACTCTGAAGCAGCGGCGCAGTCGGGTGTGGCTACAGACGACGCAGATCTGACGCTTGCCTCGATCCCTTACGGCATGATGCCGGATCTTCATCGACCGGAATTTGAGCGCTTTCGGGAAATGGACGCGGAGCTGTACGCCGGTCTGGATCGCGCAGGATTTAGATACGATTTTGGTGAAGACGGTTCCGGTCTGTACATGAAATATCTTCGCCGCGGCTCTGGATACTATATAGACGTGGGGGCATCTCAGTTGATCGTCGACGGTGAGATAAAGCTCAAAAGCGACGTCGAGGTTCAGCGGATAAATGCGAATTCGGTGACGCTGACAG
>CALHMG010000186.1 GCA_938034705.1 uncultured Gammaproteobacteria bacterium | reverse complement strand
GTCGATAAAGCTGAGGGCCGGGTTGAACCGGCCCCCAATCCATTCACACCGGAGAAAGTGTTAACCATGTCTCCGGTATAAGGTGTAAACCATGTGACCGGAATGGACCGTGTCAGGAGATGGTGGCTATGGGTGGACTTGAACCACCGACCCCAGCATTATGAATGCTGTGCTCTAACCAGCTGAGCTACATAGCCATTTCTGTATCTTGGTTTTGATCTTGCGACCGACCTTCTCGTCAATCTCCTGATCTGCCGCCGGCATTGCGCTGACGGGTCCTGCAACCGGCAGGTTAGACCTGCCGGCCGCGTATTGTAGCGAGGCGAACGGCCAGATAAAAGCCTTCGATCTTCGCGCCTAGACGTTAAAGCGAAAATGCATCACATCGCCATCCTTGACGATGTATTCCTTGCCCTCAAGACGCAGTTTTCCGGCCTCTTTGGCGCCATTTTCGCCGCCGTGCTCAACATAGTCGTCGTAGGCGGTGGTCTCCGCCCGGATGAAGCCCTTCTCAAAATCAGTATGGATACGGCCCGCGGCCTGGGGCGCCGTCGATCCCACCCGTACCGTCCAGGCCCGCACCTCTTTTTCGCCGGCGGTGAAAAACGTCTGCAGACCGAGCAGGCTGTATCCAGCGCGAATGACCCGATCAAGGCCAGGCTCTTCCAGCCCAAGCTCCTCGAGGAACACGGCTTTCTCGTCATCCTCGAGCTCGGCAATTTCGGCTTCGATGTTGGCTGAGACTGTCACGATCTCGGCACCTTCGCTGGTGGCAATCGCGGTGATCGCGTCGACATACGCGTTGTCGGTAAAGCCGTCTTCAGAAACGTTGGCAATATACATCGTCGGCTTCTGGGTGATCAGACACAGCGGGCGCATGAGTTCGGCGTCTTCTTTTTCGAACTCCATACTGCGAACAGGCAGGCCCTCCTCAACATGCGCCTTCACCTTGACCAGCAGATCGCGCAGTCGAATCTGATCCTTGTCACCGGACTTTGAGCCGCGCTCGGCGCGGTCGTGGGCCTTGGTGACGGTGTCGAGATCGGCGAGAACAAGCTCGGTGTTGATCGTCTCGATGTCGCTGCCGGGATCGACCTTGTCATCCACGTGGGTAACGTTGTCGTCATCAAAGGCGCGTACGACGTGCGCGATCGCGTCGACTTCTCTGATGTGTGACAGAAACTGATTGCCAAGCCCCTCGCCCTGGGACGCACCGCGAACCAGACCTGCGATGTCGACAAACTCCATCGCTGCCGGCAGCACCTTCTCGGGGTTGACGATGTCCGACAGCGGCTTGAGTCTCTGATCCGGCACCTCGACGATGCCGACGTTGGGCTCGATGGTGCAAAAGGGATAGTTCTCGGCCTGCACGCCTGACTTGGTCAACGCATTAAACAGCGTTGACTTGCCCACGTTAGGCAGACCCACAATGCCGCAACGAAATCCCATAACTCTTTCCTGTGTCTGGTTTACTTTGCCGCCGGCTTGTTTTTCGCCGGAAGCTTCAAATTGGTGTGAATGCTGGTCATGGCGTCTTCAAATTTGCCGGCAACCAGTTCGCGCATGTGACGACCGCATTCGTAAATCGCGTCGTTGATCTTATGATCGTCCTCTTTGGACGGCCGCTTTAACACCCAGGACTCCACTTTCGCCGGATCACCCGGCCTGTCAACGCCGATGCGCAGACGGTAGAAGTTTTTCGAGCCAAGCTTCTGGGCAATGTCGGTGATGCCGTTGTGGCCACCGGCGCCGCCACCAAATTTCACTCGCGCAACACCAGCGGGGAAATCGAGCTCATCGTGCAGTACAAGAATGTTCTCGGGCTCGATTTTGTAAAAGCGTGCAAAAGGGCCAACCGACTTGCCGGAGAGATTCATGAACGTCTGTGGCTTCATTAACCACACTGTCCTGTCGCCGATCATGCACTTGCCGAGTTCCGCGGTGAACTTGGTCTCAGCCTTCAGCGTCGCGCCATAGTCGCGCGCCAGCTCGTCGATAAACCAGAAGCCCGCGTTATGACGGGTTTGGGCGTACTGATCGCCGGGGTTACCCAGCCCAACTATGAGTGCGATGCCGTCCATGGGAGGTGCGGTTTCCGATTCTGGTGGTTCTTGCCGATCAGGCACAGCTGCGGCAGGTCGTCCAAGAAGCTTTGCCAGCCAGTTGATCAACTTTTTAAAGATCCTGCGGCACAAGCGGCCATTGATAACGTTCGGGGTTTAGAACTGCAAACGGCGCAGCGAATGTTCGCTACGCCGTCTGAATTCGTTCGGCGCGCCGCGAAAAAACGAAGCGCGCCGGCTGCGTCGTGCGCGACTAGCTGTCGTCGCCCGAATCGCCACCATCGCCAGAACTGTCGGCGCCGTCGGCGGCTTCGCCCTCTTCGCCTTCTGCTTCAGCGGCTGCGTCCTCAGCTTCGTCCGCGGCCGATGTCTTCGGCGGCGCTACTGCGGCAATCGCGAGGTCTTCACCACCAGAGATGAAGTGAACCAGCTCAACGCCTTCAGGCAGTTTGAGATCGCTCAGGTGAACCGACTCGTTCAGACCCAGAGCTGCGATATCGACTTCCAGGTTCTCCGGGAGGTTCTTCGGCAGACACTGGACTTCGGCTTCGTTGATCATCTTGGTCACGATACCGCCGTCGAGCTTCACGCCCGGTGCGTCGTCTTCACCCATGTAGTGAATCGGCACGGTCATACGCAGCGTTGCGTTTTCGTCGATGCGCTGCAGGTCTACATGCATGACCTGCTGCTTGTACGGATGCATGTCGACAGAACGAATAACAACGTCCTGCTCGATCTCGCCGTACTTGAGCGTGATAATGGCTGAGTGAAACGCCTCGACCTCGAGACTGTGGAGCAGCTCGTTGTGCTTGAGCTGAATCGACAGGTTGTCGCGGGTACCGCCGTAGAGGATGCCCGGTACCAGGCCCTCGCGTCGCAGGCGTCGTGAGGAACCGGTTCCCTTGCCCTCGCGGGGCTCAACCGTAAGCTGAAAGTCAGCGGCCATGATCGTATCCTGATCTCTTCAACCGAACGCTGTCGCAGGTGCGGCAAACGCGCGGTGAATGTTGATTTAAGTGTTCGTTACTTCCGGTTAGCTGAAGTCACTACTTCAGTCCGAATTCCCCGCGGGCCAGGTCCAGATTTCCAGTTTCGAATCTGACCCTAAACCTGACCCCGAATCTGGAGACCGGCGCCCTCCCGGAACGGCTCCACATCGTCCGGTCAGACCCAGGGTCATTCATCTATACAGACTCGAGAATGACAGCTGGTAGCAGCCGAACTGGCGGCGGCTGGCCGGGGCGCTTGAGGGCATTCAGGCGGGCCGCGAATTCTGGCCTAAAGAAGCAGCAGGTTCAAGGGGCCGGCGACGGAACCGGCTCGAACCCCGGATCTTGCCCCGGGACATAAAAAGCTGAAAAACAGGCCAATTCGGCCCTAATCCATGAATAGCGAGCTGACGGAGTCGTCGTTGGCAATACGCCGGATCGACTCTGCCAGCAGTTCAGCGACGCTGAGCTGGCGGATCTTGCCGCTGGCCCGGGCGGCCTCGGACAGCGGGATTGTGTTGGAAACCACCACTTCATCGAGTTCTGACGCGGTGATCCGGTCGATCGCCGGGCCCGACAGCACCGGGTGGGTGCAATAGGCAAAAACGTTCTCGGCACCATGTTCCTTGAGCGCCGTTGCCGCCTGACACAGCGTGTTGGCGGTATCGACCATATCGTCCATGAGCACACAGTTGCGCCCCTGCACTTCGCCGATGATGTGCATCACCTTGGCTTCGTTGGCCCTTGGTCGGCGCTTGTCGATAATCGCCAGATCCGCCTCAAGCTGTTTGGCCATCGCGCGCGCACGAACAACGCCGCCCACGTCCGGTGAGACAACCAGCAGGTTGTCGAGCTTGCGCTTCCACAGGTCGCTGATGAGCACGGGCGATCCGTAGATGTTGTCGGTCGGGATATCGAAAAATCCCTGAATCTGATCGGCGTGAAGATCCATGATCAACACGCGGTCTGCGCCAGCGGTGCTGATCATCGACGCAACCAGCTTGGCCGAGATCGCGACGCGCGCCGTGCGCGGCCGTCGATCCTGTCGTGCATAACCAAAGTAGGGGATCACTGCCGTAATGCGCTGGGCCGAGGAACGACGCAGAGCGTCGATCATGATCAGCAGCTCCATCAGTGTGTCGTTGCTGGGAGCGCAGGTCGGCTGCACGATGAATACGTCACGTCCGCGAACGTTTTCGAGGAGCTCTACGTTTACTTCGCCATCGCTGAAGCGTTCGACCATCGCTCGTCCGAGCGGTATTCCGAGATGCGTTGCGATTTCAGCAGCGAGGTCCGGGTTGGCGTTTCCGGAAAACAAGGCCAGGTTCTCGACAGACACGCGTCGTCATCTCCTAAGGATCGACTTGTAAGGGTCGACTTGCCCCTGCGCTGATTCAGTAACCACAACTTTGTGGATCGATCGTCAGAAGCAGCGAGGCTGTTGTTGCGCGGCGCTTCGCGTTCAGACCCGAACTC
Source organism: uncultured Gammaproteobacteria bacterium (assembly GCA_938034705.1). GTDB lineage: Bacteria > Pseudomonadota > Gammaproteobacteria > Arenicellales > CALHMG01 > CALHMG01. The sequence goes on along the minus strand of CALHMG010000186.1, from coordinate 101,326 downwards.
GCAAGGCCCAAGTATCCTTGTCGCGCTCCGGGTCAGAAAAATGGCTGGGGTGGTAGGATTCGAACCTACGAATGCCGGAATCAAAATCCGGTGCCTTAGGCCACTTGGCTACACCCCAATATTCCTGATGTCTTGACTTCACTCTTACCGAATACTCGCCCCAAATACTCGCTCGTGAAGAGTACTACGATTCAGCGTCTTAAACGGCCGGACCGTCCACCTTTCACACCCGTCTGCACTTGCGCTACCGCGGGGTCGAGTCTGTTGCTTCGCGACAGTGTTTCCGTTCAGTCGTCCGTCCAGCTCACGAGCCAGATGTTCGAGTCGCCCTGAGTCGTAGCGAAGAGTATCAAAGGCAAACACCCCGCCGCCACTTCCCGACATCCGTGGCGTCTCGAATTCTTCGATCCCGCTCAGGATATCCAGCGCTTCGCCTACGGTTGGAAACAATCGACGCGCTACCGGTTGAAGATCGTTGCCTACAGACGCCTTTTCAAGGTCGCGTATTGTGATTGCGGGTGTATTGCGTGTCAATTGAGCATCTGCAAACACCCGGGGTGTCGAGACGTGTACGGGAGACACGACCAGCAGGCCGTGGCGCTCGGGCCAGGTGTAAGGCGTCAGCTCATCGCCCACGCCTTGAGCAAAAGCAGCGAACCCGTGGACGAACACCGGTACATCAGCGCCCTGATCAAGCCCGAGCTTTGCCAGAGCGTGCTCGTCCAGCCCGGTGTCCCACAGCTCGTTCAGGGCCACCAGAACCGTCGCGGCGTCCGAGCTTCCGCCTCCAAGACCGGCGCCGGCCGGAATCTCCTTGTGCACTTTGATGCGAGCACCGCGCCGACACCCGGTCAGCCGCTTAAGCGCCCAGGCGGCACGAACCGCAAGGTCTTCGTCTGCATCGACATAGTCAGCGCCTTCAAGGCGAAGAACCTCATCAACGTCGGTGACGTCGATCTCCAGGCTGTCTTCAAAGTCTATGAACTGAAACGCGGTCTGCAGCAGGTGGTAGCCGTCATCGCGACGACCCGTAACGTGCAGGAACAGATTGATCTTTGCCGGGGCAGGGTAGGTGGCCACTGATCAGCCCGATGGTGTCTTCGCCTTGGCTGCTTTCTTCGCCGACAGCTTGATGCTCTGCACCACAAATTTTACGTCGAGCATCTCGCTTGTCTGACCATCGGGAAATCGCAGATTGACCGTTCCGGGCAACGCGGAAAGCTTGATCTTGCGCGGCATCGGTATACCTTCGCGATCGCGATAGTCTTCGAACGTAATCTCCCAGCCGCCCTGACGTAACCAGCCAAGATAGCCCGCGGGGTTCAACTCCCACTCGGCCCACACATCTGGAATGGGCAGCCCCAGTATCCAGTACTTGAGGGCATCAAACGGCACCGGCCAGCCAACCTCCTGATACAGCAGCTTGTAGGCGGTCTCACCAATCGTGACGTTCTTTTTGTTGTCGGTCAGCGTTGCGCCAAATTCATCTTCGGCGAGACGAATTCGACCGCCGCCGAACGGGCCGTAGATTTCAACATCGTGTTTTGCGAAGTCGCGATCCCAGATCACGGTTGCCGAGCCGCCTTTCTGGGCGGTCTTGACGGCCATTTTCCCTTTCATGGACCACTCGCGCAGCGTGACCAGACGCTCCTTGTGCGTGTCCCAGACCTTTTGACGCTCCACTTTGGCGTCCTTGGCCTTGCCCGGAATGGGCAGTGAAATCTGTTTGGGGGTGATCGAGCAGCCCGCCAGCACGACGGCCACCAGCAGGGTTACGACGGCACGAGCCGACGGCTTTGGCAGTTGAAGTCTCATGCAGCGAAGACTCCCTGCGCGCGTTGATTCAGTCAATATGTTTTTCGACGGTCTTTTTAAGCACGTCGTTGTCCGGCGAGGTTTTCATCGCCTCTTTCCAGATCTTTTTCGCTTCCTCACGCTCGCCAAGCTTCCAGAGCACTTCCCCCAGATGGGCGGCAATCTCGGCGTCCGGTCGGGCAGCCAGCGCTTTTTGCAGGTAGTCGCGCGCCGATTCGAGGTTGCCGAGTCGGTACTGAACCCAGCCCATGCTGTCGATGATGAACGGGTCCTCGGGACGCAGCTCAAGGGCTTTCGTTACCAGTTTCAGCGCCTCTTCAACCCGATCAGTCTGATCGGCCAGCGTGTAGCCAAGCGCGTTGTAAGCGTGAGCGTTTTCAGGCTCGTTGGCGATCAGCTTGCGCAAATCTCTCTCGTGGGTGTCGACGTCCTCAAGCTGTGCCGTCACCAGCGCCCGGGCGTAGAGAAGGTCGCCGTTTTCGGGGAAGACGGAAAGCGCTTCGTCCAGCACCTCGCGCGCTCGCGGCAACTCCTTGGCCTCACGAAGCAACTGCTCCTGTGTCAGATACAGCTGAACGCGATCTTCATCATTGTTGGGAGCAAGAGACTTCAGATGCGTAATCGCATCGTCAACGTTGGTCTGCTTTGCCTTCATCAGACCCAGAAGCCGCTGTGCCTCGAATGAGTACGCGTCGGAGCTGACAGACGTATACCACTGCTCTGCCATCTCAAAATTTTCAAGCTCGGCCGAAACCTGTCCGAGGTAAAGCCGGGCCTGATCGTTGTCCGGTCTGATCTCGAGAACACGCCGCAGGTAGGTGTCGGCCTGTTTGTAGTTCTCGGTCTGGATGCTCAGGATGCCGATTGCATAGGTTGCGTCAGCATTTTCCGGATCAGCGTCAGCCGCAATCTTGAACTGCTCGAGCGCCTTTTCGGATTTACCCTGGTCTACCAGCGTGCGCGCGTAGTGCAGGCGATACTTGTTGGCAGCGGGGTTGCGTGAAAGGAAGTCCTCGGTGAATGACATGTAGTCATCCATCTTGTCGTCCTGCACCAGATACCCGGCCTTGGCCAGCGCCGCATCTTCCCAGTCCGGCTTGAGCGTCAGCGATTTCTCGATCGCCTCGCTGGCAAGCGCATCGGCGTCGTCACGGTCGGCAAAAAAGGCAAGCGAGTACCACGCGTCCGGGTTGTCCGGATTCATCGTGGTGAGGCGTTCGAGAATTGGCAGGAACCCCTCGCGCTTCTGCTGTCGCACCATCAAATCAGCGACGCGTCTGTACGTCTGGCTGAGATCCTTCGATTCAGTGACGAGAGTTGTCAGAACGGTTTCAGCCTCGTCGAGCTCGCCTCGCGCGAGATGAACAATAGCGAGCGCTTCCTGAGGCAGCGTCGAGTCCGGACGCAGCTCGATCCATTCCTTTGCGCTTTCAAGTGCGGTATCAAAATCTTTCTGGCGAATGGCCTGTCGCGTTGAACGAGCGACAAGGCGAGGATCGCTCGAAGCCCGGGCGGCGCGTACGGTGGCTTTCAAACCCTCGTCGGTGACGCCACGTTGCTCGGCAACTTCAGCGACCAGCAGGTCGTACAGGAGATCGGCCGTCAGCTCGACATCGGGAAGAGCGGGCTCTACCGGGGCGGGCGCCGGAGCAACCTCAGCGGGCTTTTCCGCAACCTCGGCCTTCGGGGCCATACCCAGGCTCGCGCATCCGCCCAGCGCAAAGATCGCCAGCGACCCAACAGACGCCAACGCCGCAGCACGTTTCGCTGCATTGCAGACTGACTCATAATTGAATTTGCTTTGCACTGAATGCTCCCTGCCTTCGGTAGCGCCGTCTCTTGGAACTATATCAGTCCACCGCCGGCCGATTTGCCGGACAAAATGGTGTTTTGGGCTGTTTTTACAAGATATGCCATGAACCCGGTCTTAACCATGTCACTCGCCACCTGCAGGTCCAGCGGCCCGACGAAACGGGGGGATCCGCGACCGGGCGGGCTGGCTATTGCCAATCCGGTTTTTGCGCCTCGCCAGCGTCGCATGCCGGTGACGTCCGGGACTGATCTTGAGATCGCGTCGGCCCCGAAAAGTTCCGCGCCGGATCCCGAGCACCGCGTTCGTAATTGCCATAGTCTATGTACGACTGTGTCCGGCCATTCGATCACCCGGGACTTCCAATCTTGAGCTTAAACACGGCACCGGAACGCACAACGTCAGGCATGTCCCTTGACACCCTCACCGGCAGCGTGACATTAAACGCGACATCATGAACAAATCTCTTGCGGCAAAACTCGAACAGGTCGTGGAGCGTGTTGAAGAAATCAACGCGCTGCTGTCCGACCCGGACGTTATCGGCGACCAGAACAGGTTTCGCGCGCTCTCGATCGAGCTTTCCGAACTCAATCCGGTTGTCGACGCGTTTCAGACCCAGCAACGTCTGATCGACGAGATCGCCGACACCGAAGCCATGGCCGCTGACGCCGATGAATCCATTCGCGAAATGGCGTCGGAAGAAATAGGGCCACTCAAGCAGCAGCTCGAAGACTGCGAGGCGAGCCTGCAGAAACTGCTGGTTCCCAAAGACCCCAACGATGACCGCAATATTTTTCTGGAAATCAGGGCGGGCACCGGTGGTGACGAGGCCGCAATTTTCGCAGGCAACCTCTTTCGCATGTATCAAATCTACGCCGAGAGCAGGCGCTGGAGCGTTGAGGTTCTGAACCAGAGTGACGGCGAGCACGGTGGCTACAAGGAAATTATCTCCAGAGTGGTTGGACGTGGCGCGTACTCGCGCCTGAAGTTCGAGTCCGGTGCTCATCGCGTTCAGCGAGTACCCGAAACGGAATCCCAGGGGCGGATTCACACCTCCGCATGCACCGTTGCCGTCATCCCGGAAGCGGACGAGATCGACGACATCGACATCAACCCGGCCGACTTGCGTATCGATACCTACCGCGCGTCCGGCGCCGGCGGCCAGCACGTTAACCGTACGGATTCAGCGGTGCGCATCACTCATCTGCCAACAGGCATCGTCGTCGAGTGTCAGGACGAACGTTCGCAGCACAAGAACAAGGCACGCGCGATGGGCGTGCTGCACGCACGCATTCTCGACAAGGAGCGCAGCGAACAAAAAAGCGAAACGGACGCGGCCCGCAAGAGTCTCGTCGGATCCGGTGATCGCTCGGAGAGAATCCGCACTTACAATTTCCCCCAGGGCCGGGTCACCGATCACCGCATCAATCTGACGCTGTACAAACTCGACGAAGTCATCGGCGGCGACGTTGATCAGGTCATCGAACCTCTGGTGTCTGAACACCAGGCTGATCAGCTCGCGGCACTTAACGAGAGTTAAGCCCTGACGCTTGAACAGCTTATTGTCGACGCAACAGGCCGCCTTGGTGCGGTCAGCGCGACCGCACGCATCGACGCCAACGCCCTTGCGTGTGAAGTTTTTTCGCTCACTCGAGCCGGCCTGATCAGCCAGGGCAACGAAACACCGCGCGCCGAGCAGCGCCTCGCGTACCAGAATGCCGTCATGCGCCGGCTGGCAGGTGAGCCGGTTGCCCACATCACGGGCCACCGGGAATTCTGGTCGATGCGTCTCGAGGTAACCCCTGATGTTCTCGTGCCAAGGCCGGAGACAGAGCTGCTGGTAGAACAGGCGCTCAAGCATGTGCCGGTCAACAAAGCCGTAAACGTTCTTGATCTTGGCACCGGCAGTGGCGCCGTTGCCCTCGCTATCGCCAGCGAGCGACCTCGCGCCAACGTCACCGCAACCGACGTCAGCACGGCCGCGCTCACCGTCGCCAAAGCCAACGCACGAACGCATCGGCTCGAGCACATCGAGTTCATTCAAAGTGTCTGGTTCGAGATGCTCGAGTCACGGCAATTCGACGTGATTGTTTCGAACCCGCCCTACGTTGCCGATGACGATCCGCACCTGAAGCAGGGCGACGTTCGCTTTGAGCCTCGTGCCGCGCTCACCGCAGGTCCCGAGGGACTCGATGATCTCCACGCAATCTGCTCAGGCGCCCGGCCGCACCTCAAGCCCGGCGGCTGGCTGCTGCTTGAACATGGTTTTGATCAAGGCCTCGCGACCCGAAGCATGCTTGAAAACGCCGGCTACGCGAGTGTCGTCACGCATCGGGATCTGAGCACGAACGAACGTGTCACCGAAGGTCGAATCTAGAGACCGATCGATCGATCCGGGTTGGCAAAGAGGTTGCCAAGACCGCTTGAGTCGAGAACATCGCTGAGACCTGGGACTCGCGTCGCGCGAATTGCACCATTCTCCCAGACCGCCTCGCCATCAAACTTCGCCGTCGCATCGAAGAGGTTCCACGAGATCTCGCCCGGCGGCGAGTCAGCGCATGCATGAAAGTGGAGGATTCGCGGATTGCCAAAAGCAGCCCCGCTCCAGCGCTCAAAGTGTTCTGACGCGGCCTTGTGGTAGCCGCAGCCGGGGTGTATTCCCGCATGCCATGAATGCACTCGCCACGGATCAAGCCCGTAGCGTTTCGCGATATCGAGATGATGCGAACGCACTATCGCGACATCGGCCGCTGCACCCTCAAGGTCGACAACGTACCCGCTTTCGATGAGCGCCATCACCGTGCCTCCAAGCAATCGCGTGTAGGGCGAATATCGGTGAGTGCCGGTACCGGTCAAAAATTTCGTCAGCGCAATCTGACCCGAGAACCCGGACGCACACACCGGTTGCGTAACGAGCCAGGGAAAACGTCGAGCGCTGACTTCCTCCGTAACGCTGCCGGCTTTGATCGAACCCCTGATGTCGGTACCGGCAGGGCAGGTGATGTGAATTTCCCTGGCGTTCTCGGCGAGCAGGTCAAAACATCGCTTGATGCGGTAGAACGTCGAGAAGCACGACGTACCCAGACTCGATCCCAGCATCTCGCCGTCGATCGTGTACATGATAACGGGCGGGTTTCTGAAACTGTTTGGCGTAAACCGCAGCTGATCGCCAATGCGCGCAAAGAATACGGTGTGATCCACATCGCTCATGGCGCTGACAAGATCGTCCGGCAGGCTGTCAGCACATTCGACAACCGGTGCGGTTATCTTTGAAACCCTGAGCCCTGCCGCAACGGCCGCTTGCGCAACGGCCTCGGGCGCTACCGTGTCGTAATAGTTTTCAGACGGGTCCTCGCACACCATCAGCATCGACTGACCGGGGCGAACGTCCATACAGCCGCGCAGAAGATTCTGCGCGCCCTGCGCAAGCATCCCCGGGGGCACGGACTGGTTTTGTGGACCTCTCATGGCCCTTATTTAACCCTACATTCGCCGGCCGTAGCGGAACTTTTGCGACTTCAACTTGTTTAATTTTACGCGGGCGAGACCGCCCGAATTTCTGCAGCAGTTCGCCCGGGTCCGGGTCAGAACGCTGGGATCACACCGTAGACCAGCGCACCGCCGATGAGAGCGGCCAGCAGCGCCGGGATCCTCAAAAATGAGGTATTTCGGGCGCTTAGCCAGTCGAGAATCCGGTCAACCCAGGAGCGCCCAAGCAGCACCAGCAGCGCACCGGCAAGGGACAGCCAGCCAAGGACCGTGAACAGACCCGGAAGGGCACTGGCGGATGCGCTGAGCAGCAGGGCCACACCGAGAAACAGCCGAATGCCGACGGCAGCGGGCAGGCCGGCAGGAGAACGCCACACCCGGGTAACGGTGCCAAGCAGATGGTCCGGCCGGATGACCCAGGCGACTCCGGTGACGAGCAGAATCGCTCCGAAAATTCCAACAACAATCAGTGCAGCTGTAGTCATGATTCGCCCGTTATCAAGTTCCCTGTTCTGAGTATGGGGACGAGTGATGTGCACTTCAATATCAAACGGCTAAGGTCGAGCTATGAATATGCCCAAACAACGCATCGCAATTATCGGCACTGGCGGCACCATCTCGTCGCGAGGCGCCGACCCGCTCGAACTCGTCAACTACATCGATCGCGGCCTGGTCTACAACGTCGATGAGGTCGTAGAGAGAACGCCGAATCTGAACGATGTCTGCGAGCCTGTCGTCGTTCCGTTCATGGCGGTCGGCAGTACCGAAATCACACCCGCCGACTGGCTGCGACTGGTGAAGACCGTGAACGAGATTCCCGATCACCACGAAGGCATCAGCGGTGTCGTGATCACCCACGGCACGGCGTCACTGGAAGAGACGGCCTACTTTCTTAACCTCACCGTCAAGCTCGATATTCCGGTCGTCGTTGTCGGTGCGCAGCGTCCGTTCACCGGCTTGAGTTCTGACGCGCAGCTTAATCTCGTCAACGCCGCGCGCGTTGCTTCTACACCGGCCGCCCGCGGTCTGGGTGTGCTGGTCTGTCTGAACGGTGAAGTTCATGCGGCTCGCGAAGCGACCAAAACTTCAACCTTCAGGATGCAGACGTTCAGAGCACCCGAGTTTGGCGTGCTGGGACACGCCGATCACGACAGCGTCAACTTTTACAGAAAGCCGGTTCGCGACTGTGCACCGAATACAGAATTTGACGTCTCCGGCTTCGACGATCTCCCACGCGTCGACATCGCCTACTGTTACGGCGGCGCTGACGGCGTTGCAGTCGAAGCATTTGTGTCAGCCGGCGCGCGCGCTATTGTCGTTGCCGGATTTGCCCCGGGGCTTGTCACACAGTCACTGCTCAAGGCGCTGAACGATGCGGTCGACAATGGCGTCATCGTGATTCAGTCGTCGCGCGCGGGCAGTGGACGTGTGACCCCAATCAAGACCAAGCAGGGCCGGAACTCCGTCACCGCAGACAACCTCAATCCACAAAAAGCACGAGTGCTCGCGATGCTCGCTCTCACCGTGGCGAAAGATGCCGCCGGCATCCAGACCCGGTTCGACAGGTACTGATCCATGTTCCCGCGCACCCTCTTTGACGAAGGCCACAATCTGTTTCGCGACACCACCGCCCGTTTTGTCGACGAACACATTGCTCCGCACCACGCCCAGTGGGAAAAAGATGGACAGATCAGTCGCGAAGCGTGGCTTGAAGCCGGCCGTGCCGGCCTGCTGTGCACGTCAGTGCCAACGGCTTACGGCGGACCGGGTGGAGACTTTCTTCATGGCACGATCGTGATGGAGGAGCTCTCGCGCATCGGCGCAACCGGCCCGGGGTTTGGACTGCACTCAGACATCGTGTGCCCGTACATCATTCACTACGGAACCGAAGACCAGAAACAGCAATGGCTGCCGAAGATGGTGTCGGGGGAGGCGATCGGCGCAATCGCCATGACCGAGCCTGTGGCCGGCTCGGATCTTCAGGGCATAAAAACCCGTGCGCGAATTGAGGACGACCATCTCGTTGTAACGGGACAGAAAGTCTTCATCACCAACGGCCAGATGTGTGATTTCGTCATCGTGGCGTGCAAGACCAACCCCGACGAAGGCGCGCGCGGCGTCAGTCTCGTCATTGTCGAGACCGACAGATCGGGCTTTCGACGCGGTCGCAATCTCGAGAAAATCGGCTGGAAGGCCCAGGACACTTCAGAACTCTTCTTTGACGACGTGCGCGTGCCGGTGTCAAATCTGCTCGGCACCGAAGGTGGAGGATTTGGCCAGCTCATGGAGCAGCTTGCCCAGGAGCGGTTGATCCAGGCCATCAAGTGCACGGCCACGCTCGAGGCCGCTCTGGACTGGACGGTTGACTACGTACAGGACCGAAAGGCTTTTGGTCGATCAATTGCCGCATTTCAGAACACGCGTTTTTCTCTTGCCAACGTCAAGGCCCAGACGACCATGCTGCGTGTTTTTGTCGATCGATGTATCGAAGCCCACCTCAAGGGCGAGCTCGACGCCGTAGATGCGGCAATGGCCAAGATGCTGTCGGCAGAAATGATGTGCGAACTGCTCGACGACTGTCTGCAGCTGTTTGGCGGCTATGGCTACATGTGGGAGTACCCCATTGCGCGCGCCTGGGCCGACGCCAGAATGAGTCGCATCGCCGGCGGCACCGGCGAAATCATGCGCGAGATCATCGGGCGCAGCCTGGTGGGCAAGGGATGACAACCCGGCTTGTTGATCAACTGCGCGACGTCGCGCAGGAAATGCCGGACGAAAAAGCCGTAACCTTTGAACACGTCAGCACGACCTGGCGCGAAGAATTCGATCGCTGCCGGTATCTTGCCGGCGCGCTGGAGTCGCTGGGTGCCACAACCGGTGACCGCATCGCCGTACTCAGTCTGAACACCCACTGGCAGTACACCTGCTACTTCGCGCCTTCGTTGATCGGCGGGATATTTGTGCCCGTCAACTACAGACTCTCCGAGCGCGAGCTGTGCGAACTGATCGACGACTGCACGCCTCGAATTCTTGTCACCGACCGACAGCATCTCGAACAGGCAAGACTCATCAAACGCAAATGTGACAGCGTCGAGACACTCATCTACAGCGGATTTGATGAAGCGCCCGATGACACCGTCCACATCGAACAGCTGATAGCGCAGCAGACGATCGCCAGCGCCGAGTCCAGCGCCGACGATGACACGGTGGTCCTGTTCTATACGAGCGGCACCACCGGTCGCCCCAAAGGTGTAAGACTCACGCACAACAACATCACCGCCAACTCCCGAGGCGTGATTCCCCGATACGGGTTGCGCGGAAAAGACGTCAGCCTGCTCAATGGCCCCATGTTCCACACTGCCGGCGGCGCCCGCGTCTACATGTCGCCGCTGGCGCGTACACACACCGTGGTGATGGCCAGATTTGAAGTCGTTGAATTTCTCGAGCTCATTGAAAAACACCGCGTGACGATCACGCAGTTTGTGCCAACCATGCTGCAGATGATCCTCGACCATCCACGATTCAGTGATTTCGATACGTCATCAGTGCGGCGAATCACGTACGGCTCCGCGCCGACGCCACTGGCGCTCGCAAAACGCGTGATGCACGAATTTCCGGGCGTCGAGCTGATGCAGGCCTACGGCATGACCGAAACCTCGCCCGTGATTACCATCCTCGATCCGGTAGAACACATCCTCGAAGGTGATGGTGCAAGACTGCTGGAATCTGTGGGTCGTTCGATGCCCTATGTCGATCTCAAAATCTGCGACGAGGCCGGCGCCGAAGTTCCTCAGGGAGACACAGGCGAAATCGTTCTGCGTGGGCCCAACGTCACCCACGGCTACTGGAATCGCCCGGACGAAACCCGGGCCGCCATCAAAGACGGCTGGTTTCACACGGGCGACGCCGGCTGGATCGACAAGGCGGGCTATCTGTTCATCGCCGGTCGAACCAAGGACATGATTATCAGCGGCGGCGAAAACGTGTATCCGATCGAAACCGAAAACGTTCTTTCAACGCATCCCGCCGTCGATCAATGCGCCGTCATTGGCGTACCGGATGAAAAATGGGGCGAAGCCGTCCACGCCGTTGTTATTCTCGCCGACGGTGCCAAGCCGGACGAACAGGAGCTGATCGGTTTTTGCCGTGACCGGCTCGCCCACTACAAGTGCCCGCGTTCGTTCAGCTGGCGCACCGAGCCGATGCCGCTGTCGGCAACCAACAAAGTCCTGAAATCCGAACTGCGAAAACCATTCTGGGATTGACTATCGCAACGCGTTTGATCGAATCGAGATCTCGTTTTCAAGCGTGCGGTGTACGGGGCACCGGTCTGCAATTTCCATCAGCCGGGCACGCACGGATTCATCCAGATCGCCAACGAGCGCGATGTCTCGCTCGATCACGTCAAGCATGCGCTCGCCGCTTTCGCAATTTTCGCAATCCTTTTCGTGCTCCCGCGTGTGCCTCAGGGTAATCGAGACATCTTCCAGAGGAATCTTCTTGTGGTTGGCGTACATGCGGATAGTCATCGACGTGCACGCACCCAGCGCGGACAGCAGATACTCGTACGGATCCGGACCACGGTTACCACCACCCACTTTGGTTGGCTCATCGGCAAGATAGACATGGGAGTCCGTCTGTATCGTGCGGGCAAATTTTTTGTCTGCTTCGTCAACCCGAACTTCCCCTGGAGCAACCGACGCCGCCTGTTCAACAGCATTCTCATCAGGGACAAACTTGCTGGCCCAAGCCGAGATCACCGCGGCCACATACTCTGAATCCTCCGTGCGCGACAAAAGATGATCAGCTCGGTCGAGGGAAACGAAACTCTTGGGATGACGTGCCGCTGTGAAGATACGTGAGGCCTCATCAATCGGGACGATATTGTCGATCGGAGAGTGAAAGACGAGCAGCGCCTTGCGCAGGGTGCCAATGTGATTTGTAGACGCGTACCGCGCAAGGTCTTCAATAAACTGCTTTTTGATATTGAATTCGCGCCCGCCCAGATTAACCGTCTGCTCGTTGTGTTCGAGAATCGCCTGCTTGCTGTCACTGAAAAGATGTTCGACATGTTGGGCACTTGCCGGAGCACCGATAGTGACCACGGCTTTGAGCTCGGGCAGCCTGGAAGCGGCAACCAGCACAGCCGCGCCGCCAAGCGAGTGTCCAATCAACAACGCCGGGGACATTAATTTCGTCTCAAGAAAAGCCGACGCCGCAAGCAGATCATCAACGTTGCTCGAAAAATTGGTATTCGCAAAATCACCATCGCTGTTGCCAAGACCCGTGAAGTCGAATCGCAGCACCGCAATACCGTGTCGCGTCAGCGCCCGGGAGATTCGACTCGCCGCTGCAATGTCTTTGGAACAGGTAAAGCAGTGCGCGAAGATCGCACAGGCCCGCGGAGTCGATGACGGGAGCTCAAGCATCCCGGCCAGCATTTCGCCATCATGGCCCTGAAAGGTAACTTTTTCTTTTGGCATTCTGGATCCTCTGCAAGCTAATCATTTTTCAGTCCGTGTGGACCGACCTGGCGTGTTGTTAACGGCGAAAGACGCCCGCCACAACGCGGACGGAATCAGTTGTTCAGACAACGTCTGTCGCGAGATTATCCCGGCACCGAGCCTCCAGGACCGCCATGCGCGCCCCAAAGCCTGGCTAGTCGGCAAACCGCGCGACGGCGGGCGCATGGTCGGACGGCCGCTCCAGTCCCCGCGGTTGCGAATCGATTGTGGAACTGTGGCAGTACTCGTTCAGCGCGGTGTTTGCCAGTATCAGATCAATACGAAGCCCGGCGTTACGTTTGAACCCGTTAAAGCGATAGTCCCACCACGAATAGGTCGCGTCTGGCTGTTCAAACTCTCTGAAAGTATCAACGAGTCCGGCTTTCATGAGCTTGTCCAGAGCCGCGCGTTCAGGCTTGCTGCACAGAACCTTGTCTTTCCAGCGTTCGGGCTTGTAGACATCACGGTCCGCAGGCGCAATATTGAAATCGCCAACAATCACAAAGTACTCGTGTGCCTTGAGCTCTTTGACAACATGACGGGTGATCTTTTGCAGCCACTGAAGCTTGTAGTCGTACTTGTCAGAGTCCGTTGACTCACCGTTGGGGACATAGACGTTCATGACACGGGTATCGCCAACGGTTGCGACGATAATGCGTCGCTGATCGTCATCCAGACCGGGAATGTCGAAAAGCACGTCGGTAGCGGGCTCACGCGTGATCAGCGCCACGCCGTTGTAAGTCTTCTGACCCGAAAACGTCACCGCGTAGCCGGCTGCGGCAAACTCATCGACCGGAAACTTGTCATCGGTAACCTTGGTTTCCTGCAGGGCCAGAACGTCCACAGGATTCTGGCGCAGCCAGTCGAGAACCTGGGGCAGGCGCACGCGCAGCGAATTGACGTTCCAGGTCGCAATGATCATGACAAGACCATCGCATATCAGACCGCCGCTGCCAAAGACGCGTTCGCACCCACAAAAAAACGCCGCTGCTCGGTCGCAACGGCGTTCTCACGATCTGTCGTGCGCGTATTCGCGCCGTCGTGATCAGTTCTGGCTGACGGCTTCTTTTTCGGCCGCAGGTTTTGACGATGGATAGCCCGCTGCCTGAAGCGCGCTTTCGATTTCGGCCTTTCGATATCCGAAAACAACTTTTCCGCCAATTTCCGTCGCCGGGACCTGCATCTTCTTGGCCTTGTTCATGAGTTCGTCTTTCAGCGCTTCATCACTCTCGACGTTCTTTGCGGTGTAGGGAACACCTCGATTATCGAGAAAGCTGCGCACGAAGTCGCAGGAGTCGCAGTCGGAGACGATGTAAAGAGAAATCGGTGCAGCGTTGGCGATATCGTCCAGCTTGGTATCCGCTGTCTCTGTCTTCAACCTGCCCAGCTTCTTTTCTGACAGCTGAGTAGCTTCATACTTCTGGCCGTCAGGTGGAGGCGTGTCCTGATACGAGACGTTGCCGTCGGCATCAACCCATTTGTACAGTTTGCCTGCCGACGAGATCGGCGAAAACAGCAGTGCGCTGACAACCAGCAGTGCTGTCGTTGCGGGAAATATCTGATTCAACGGTCCCATCATCACGGTTTACTTCTTCTTGTCACTGATTGAGAACTGGCCACCGGCGCACTGGCTGGCGGCTTTGAAATCAGTATAGACAAGGTATGGCGATTAACAGGCAAACGCTGGCCTGAAAGACCAGCGGCGCTGGGAGTTTTTCCTGTAATCGGTGCGACGCGGGTCAAACTGACAAGGACCCAGCCATTGCGGCTGGATCCTCATCGACGGCGCCATTGTCGACGCCGCCCCGGTTTGAGATTGCGCCCGACGTCTAGTCGTCGAGTACGCAGCTCTCAAGGGTCCGCATATTCACCGGCTCCGTCACCCGAGTGCGGTTCTTGCCGGCGTAGATCGGGACCGTAAACCTGCCCGTAATCGCGAGACACGCGCCCTGACCGTCGTTAAGGTCAAAATCAAGACCGTCGACGCCGGCTCCGACAGCACGGAACACGAATTGTGCGTCGCCACCAGGCTGGGTCAGCTCGTCGCTGCTTTCAAGTTCATAACCTCGAACCCAGCGAAAGGCATTGTCCGGCTGTATTGTGCCGTCGATTCGCAGTACCTGACTGCTTCCGCCGGAGTACAGCCGCAGGCGATATTCACCGAATTCACAGTCGCGCCAGAAGTACATGGCTCTTGCCGTGGTGCCGCTAAGATCCGGCGGGCCGCAGTCCGCGCCGCCTGAACCGCCACCGGTGCTACCACCGGTGCTTCCGCCAGTGCTTCCACCAGTGCTTCCGCCGGTGCTTCCGCCAGTGCTTCCGCCAGTGCTTCCGCCCCCGGTGCTGCCGCCGACCGGTGGCGTCACCCCGCAGGCGAGGCCGGTGTTGAGGTTAATGTTGCCGTTGACCGGTAGATGTCGACCGCCAAAGTACAGCGGACCCGGTGAGGTCAGCGTAAAACACACCTCGCCGTTCGACGGTGCCGTAAAGTCAAAACCGTCCACCCCAAGTCCCGCAAGACGCATCAGAAATGTCAGGCCGTTGCCGGTTGGGGTTACGCGATCAATACCTTCAAGTGAGTTGCCGTTTATTCCGGTCAACGCCGACGGGCTGACAATGTTGCCGGCAAAATCGATCTGGTTAGCAGAGTTTGCTGCCGCCGCACGCACGGACCATCGACCCGTGGTGCAGTTTTTGGTCAGAAACACACCGCGATCCAGACCTTCGTAAAAGCCCGGATCGCCACACTCGTCACCCGGGCTGATCGGAAAGCCAGTACGTGCAGTGCCGGCAACGACAACAGGTGCACTACCTTCGCTGACGCGGATGGTGCGATTAACCTGGCCGACGTTAAAGCTGTCGACCTGTCCACTCGGCCAGCTAATAGTCACCGAGGCACTGTTATTGCTGCCAAGGCCAACGTGCAGCAGCCTGTGGTTCTGTGACCATCGGTGGTAACCGCCGCCCTGCTCACGCAACTGCGAAACACCACCGGACGTGACAACAACTCGTGCGCCGATGCCATCAGGATTCGAAGTCGTACCGCGCAGGTCAATCTTCAGCCAGTTGTTGCTGTTACCGTTGTTGCGATAGAGCTTGCTTGGACCACCCACTCGCAATGGCTGGGTGTTCATGCCGTTGGTGACGAAAAGATCGAGAAAGCCGTTGTTGTCGTAGTCGGCAATCGCAACACTCTCACCGGTACCGGCACCAGATGTGATGCCGCTACCGGTTGGTCCCGCCGCACCCCCAGCGGCAGCGACCTGGGTAAACTGGCCGTTGCCGTTGTTCAGCAGTAGTCGGTTACTGATGTTCTGTACGCCTGTTCTGCAAACCAGATACAGGTCAATGTCCATGTCGTTATCAAAGTCGCCGGCGCCAATGGATACACACCGAAGGCCAAGACTGAGGCCGGCGGCCGCGGTCTGGTTGCTGTAGCCGCTTGCAGAACCGACGTACATGAACGGCGTTATCGGACCCTCAAAACTTCTCAGGCCGTCAAAACTTACCGCCGACATCGCCGACTGACTTTCGATTACGACGTACGTGTACCACCAACCCTGGGGTCCGGCCTGCACCACGGTCCACTCATCCTGTGCCGGGCTGTAGCTGATGAAAAATCCGTTGAAATTTCGTCCGCTCGGAAGACCTACAACCTGGGGATCGTTGGGATCGAGCGTAATTTGCGCTGCACGCGTAGCCGCGGCCCCGCTACCTGTTCTGAATTCAACTGCCGGGCTGCGTGCAAATACGGTCATGGTGACCACACCGCCGCCGCGAAACTTCATCGTGCCTTCGCCCTGTGCTGGCGATGCGTCGAGAGCCGCTTCGATACGCGTTGGGTTGATCAGCGCCGCCTGGTTGGGCAGAGCGATGCCGCGAAGCGCGAAGATGTCGGCTTTCAGATCGTTGTCAAAATCCGCCGCGACTGCATCGATAATATTCGGAATTCTCGGAACGGATGCCGTCGCGTCAACTGGATTGCCTGAACTGATGTCGAACGCCGCGGCGGGGAAAGCGCCCTCGCGACCGCAGATCAGTTCCGGGCGTCCGTCACCCGTCGTATCGGTATGCATGATGAAGTCGGTTTCTTCACACACGGCGAACTGGCGCGCCCCGTTGAAGGTGCCCGAACCGTTGGAAGTGAAAATCGACTCGCCGTTCGCAGAAAGATCAAGCGAACCATCGTTGTCCAGGTCGATCCACGCAGACGAAATGCCTTCAAGCTCGGGCAGACCGCGACCGGCCGCTTCGTTGGAAAAATACGTTCCGTCGCTGACCATTAAGTCCGAGTAGCAGCAGCTGTTGGTAATGACGTACAGATCGTCATCACCGTCTGCATCAAAGTCACCAAACGCGGCACCATGATGGTCGGCTCGGCGGTTGCCGAGCCAGCTCCTCGATGTATCAACCTGCAGCGTGACGTCGGTGAGTGTTCCGTTGCCGTTGTTGCGATACAGGATGGGGCGCTGTCGGTGGTTGTTTACAAACAGATCCGGCCAGCTGTCACCGTTGTAGTCACCCCAGGATGCGCCCCAGTTTTCGGTGGAGAACTCCTTGATGGCCGACCCGGTCACGTCGGTAAAAAGAGATTGTGCGCTGACGCTGGTCGTAAACAGCAGCATCAAAGCAGTCGAAAGAATGGTTATCGATGACGCCCTGGGACGCCTGTGCCCATAACGGGTTCTACCCGAATCGGTGCGAGACATAGCAGCTCCTTTTATGTTCCACACGTGAGGCTCAAACCCGGCATCCGTGCGGTTTGTAATCGCTGCCTCGTACTTCCTCCCTACCGGGCAGCCTGCCAGAGCTTGAAAAACCTCTGGTCGGCCGAATACTACTGTTCTTCTATGAAAAGCTCACGATAATCTGGTAAAAGATCGCGTCTGGCCTGCGCAGTGTCGCACCATCGACACACCTCGACCAAAGCGCTTTGTTAAGGCCAGCATTATCAATCAGTAAGCCGTAGTCGCTCGGCGCCGCAGTGTCGCAACACAAGTACAGCGCATGACTCAGTTGCGTGCGAGCGCCTCGGTTTTTCGTGAGCTTCGAAGCAGAAACCGGCGAGCACGTCGTCGTCAGGGCGGCTCGAAGCCTGCGTGCGCGGCCGGGGGAAACCAACTACGCAACCACACCGGGTGTTCGTCACTCACCACGGACGTCAATTCACTGACGCCCGTGGTGGAGTGCGTGTTGGAACGAAAGTCCGCCCGTTACGCGCCGGTTTGCGTCAGCCCGGAATGGCGCAGCAGCGCATCGACCGTTGGCTTGCGCCCACGAAAGGCCACGAACAGATCCATCGGATCTTCAGACCCACCTTTTTCAAGAATGGTCTGTCGAAATTCCGTACCGGTCTTTTTGTCGAAAATTCCGTTTTCTTCAAATCGACTGTACGCATCGGCCGACAGGACCTCGGCCCACTTGTAGCTGTAGTAGCCCGCCGCATAGCCGCCAGCAAAGATGTGGCCAAACCCGTTCTGAAACCGATTGAAATCCGGAGCAGGCACAACCGCAACTTCCTTGCGAACATCATCAAGCACGCTCTGCACGCTCTTTTTACCGCTCGGGTTGTAGCTCGCATGCAGTTGCATATCGAAAAGCGAAAACTCGAGCTGTCGAACCATCTGCATCGCAGCCTGATAGTTGCGTGCGGCTCGCATCTTCTCCAGAAGCTTTTTCGGCAGCGCCTTGCCCGTCTTGTAGTGTCCGGAAATGAGCGCCAGTGCTTCGCTTTCCCAGCACCAGTTTTCGAGAAACTGGCTCGGGAGTTCCACCGCGTCCCAGGCAACACCCGAAATTCCTGAAACCCCAAGGTGATCAATCTTTGTCAGGGTGTGATGGAGTCCGTGTCCAAACTCGTGAAACAGCGTCGTCACTTCACCATGAGTCAGCAGCGCTGGTTTGTTGCCTACCGGGGGCGAGAAATTGCAGGTCAAAAACGCAACCGGCTTCTGCAGGCCTTCGGCATGTCGGTACCGGCCAAGCGCGCCGGCCATCCACGCACCACCGCGCTTTTTCTCACGCGCATAAAGGTCCACATAAAAATTGGCGAGCACGCTGTTGTCTTCATCAAGAATTTCAAAAAACTGCACGTCCTCATGCCACGTCGATGCGCCATCGGCGGCCCTGACTTTGATTCCGAACAGACGGCCAACGATTTCAAACATGCCGTTGAGGACTTTGTCGACCGGGAAATACGGCTTCACCTCTTCATCCGTAAACGCGTATCGCTGCTCGCGAAGTTTTTCGGCGTAGTAGCCGAGATCCCACGCGTTCAGCACCAGCTTGCCAAACTCCTGGGTCGCGAATTCGGATATTTCCTCGAACTCTTTCTTCGCCTGACTGTGAGACTTGGCTGCGAGATCCCGAATAAATGACACCACTTCACGCGAGCTGCCGGCCATCTTTGTCGCCAGGGAATACTCGGCATAGTTTTCAAACCCAACGAGCTTGGCCATCTCCTGACGCAGCCCGAGAATCTTGCGGATGATCTCGGTGTTATCCCATTCGCCCGCATTGGGACCCTGGTCACTGGCGCGAGTGACATAAGCTTCATACATCTCCCGACGCAGCTTCGGGTCATCGCAATAGGTCACCATTGGACCAAAAGACGGATAGTCGAGCGTGAAGCGCCAACCTTCCACGCCATTTTGCTCCGCCGTCTGCCGGGCAAGATCAAGCGCCGACTGGGGCAGGCCTGCGAGACGCGACTCATCATCAACGTCCATGTGCCAGCCATGCGTAGCGTCGAGTACGTTCTTGGAAAATTCGTTACTCAGTGAAGACAGTTCCTGACTGAGCTCCATGTAGCGAGCCTTGTCATCTTTTGGCAGATCGACACCTGACAGTCGGAAATCACGAATGGCGTTTGTCACGATGCGCTTCTGGGCGACGCTGAGGCTGTTGAATTCCCGGCCTTCGGAGACCTTTCGATACGCGGTTGCCAGTTTTTCGTTCTGACCAATCTGGGTCGACCATTCGGTCAGCTTGGGCAACGCCTCCTCATACGCCTTGCGTAGCGCTTCAGAATCCCTGACGGCGTTGAGATGTGAAACGGGCGCCCACATCCGGGAGAGACGGTCGTCGAGATCTTCAAGCGGCGCACAAAAATTGTCCCACGTGGGTCGATCAATTTTCTCCAGAGTCTTGATCAGCGCTCGACCCTCTTTGAGCACAGCATCGAGAGCCGGGATCACATGTGCGGGTTTGATCTTGGCAAAATCAGCGAGGCCCGCGGCGAGCAGCGGATTAGCACCGGATGGTGTCTTGCGGTTTGCTGATTTTTTGCCGGCGGTCTTTTTGGCAGTCGCCTTTTTTGCAACTTTGCGCGTGACCTTTTTTGCAGCCGTCTTTTTGGCAGTCTTTTTTGCGACCTTGCGTGTGGTTTTCTTTGCAGTCTTGCCGGCGGTCTTTGACGCTGTTTTCTTCGTTACCTTGCGAGCGGATTTTTTCGCGGTGGACTTCTTGGCGGTCTTGCGCGTCGCCTTTTTTGTCGTCGACTTTTTGGCGGACTTTCTGGTCGTCTTTTTGCGCGTAACTTTCTTCGCTGCTTTCTTCGCTACTTTCTTCGCTGACTTTTTGGCAGTCTTTTTTGCGGCTTTACGCGTCGTCTTGCGGGCCGCCTTCTTTTTGGTTTTTTTCGATGTCGATTTCTTCTGAACCTTCTTCGATGCTTTCTTGCTGGATTTTCTGGTAACTTTTTTGGCGGCTTTTTTGCGCGTCTTGGCTTTGGTCGTGCTCATCGATCGTTCGGGTTCCTGTTCGACAGTTCTGGAAGATTAAAGGGCTTGTGGCTTGATGTAGACTTGGGGTCTGAGTCAGACCTGACAAGTCTAGGCGCATTGTGCATCCGATTGAGTAACTTCTAAATCATCATGGCAAAACATTTCAACTATCTGGTAATTGGCGGTGGCAGTGGTGGAATCGCATCCGCCCGACGGGCGGCCGAATACGGCGCATCGGTTGTGCTTTTCGAAGACGGCGCGATTGGCGGCACCTGCGTCAACGTCGGCTGCGTACCCAAAAAGGTTATGTGGAGCACGTCGCGAATTGCCGAATTTTTGCACGACGCGAAAGGTTACGGCTTCGACGTGACCGTCAACGGTTTCAGCTGGCCCGACTTGAAGTCCAGACGTGACGCGTACATAACGCGACTCAACGGAATCTACGACCGCAATCTCGCCAACTCGAAAGTAGAACAGGTCAACGCACGCGCACGATTTGTCGATGATAAAACGGTCGAAGCGGGAGGAGAGCGCTATACCGCCGACCACATCCTCATCGCGACAGGTGGTTTCCCGACCTGGCCCGATATCCCGGGTGCAGAGCACGGAATCTCCTCTGACGGCTTTTTTGAACTCGAGGACAGGCCGGCGAAGGTCGCGGTAGTGGGCGCCGGCTACATCGCCGCGGAACTCGCCGGCGTGCTGCAGGGACTCGGCTCGGACGTTTCGCTGTTTCTGCGCAAGGACTCTGTCCTGCGCAGCTTCGACAGCGACCTCCAGGAAGTGGTGATGGAAAACATGGCCGAGATGGGCATGGACCTGCGGCGCCAGACTCAGCTCACCGCCATCGAAAAACAGGGCGACGGGTCACTGACGCTGACGACCGACGCCGGCGACACGCTGGCGGGCTATGACTGTCTGATCTGGGCCATCGGTCGCGCGCCGGCAACCGAGGATCTTGGTCTGGAGCAAACCGGTATCAAAACAGACGCCCGGGGTTTTATCCCCACCGACGACTTTCAGAACACCAACGTTGCGAACGTGCATGCGGTAGGCGACGTCACCGGTCGCGACGCGCTCACCCCCGTTGCGATTGCGGCGGGACGCAAGCTGTCTGATCGACTGTTCGACAAACAAAGTGATGCTCGACTCGAGTACGAAAATATCGCAACCGTAATCTTCACCCATCCCCCGATCGGTACGGTCGGTGTGAGCGAGGAGCAGGCCCGCGCGGAACATGGTGATGCGGTCAAGGTTTACCGCAGTCGCTTCGTCAATATGTATTTCGCGGTGCTGGAACGAAAGCAGCCAACGGTGTGCAAACTCATCTGTCTTGGCCCCGAGGAGAAAGTCATCGGCTGTCATGTTGTGGGTGAAGCGGCAGACGAAATCATCCAGGGCTTTGCGGTTGCGGTTCGGATGGGTGCCACCAAAGCTGACTTTGATCGCACCGTGGCGATCCACCCGACCGCAGGGGAAGAGCTCGTCACCATGCGCTAGTCCGGGCCATTCGCGAATGCCCCGTGGTGAAAACCCTGTCGAAAAAGGGAATCAGGGCGAAATATCGCTCGGATATCACTGATTAAGGTCGTTTTTCTCGCAGCCCGTAGCTATCATTACTGGCCGTACTGCGGCCAACCTGCTGCGCCTGCGGATTCGCAGCGCTCCCAAGTGGCGCTTTATTAATCACCCAGATCAGCCCAAGAACATCCTGACTATGTGCCCGACGTCTATTCACGCCTCATCTTCTTCCAACGCTGACGACTGGTCTCCAACCAGTTGGCGCAAGAGTTCAATCCGCCAGATACCGACGTATCCGGATGAGGCCGCGCTGGACACGGTGATTGATCAGCTCAGTACTTTCCCGCCTCTGGTGTTCGCAGGCGAAGCCCGCGACCTGAAATCGAAGCTGGCGGACGCCGTCACGGGTGACGCATTTCTGTTGCAGGGTGGTGACTGCGCAGAGAGCTTTGCGGAATTTCATCCCGACAAAATCCGCGACACCTTCAGGGTGCTGCTGCAAATGGCGGTTGTCATGACCTATGCGGCAAAAAAGCCCGTCATCAAGGTCGGACGCATGGCGGGGCAGTTTGCCAAGCCTCGCTCGGCGCCAACCGAAACCAAGGACGAGGTCGAGCTCACCAGCTACCACGGCGACATTATTAACGGCATCGACTTTTCAAAGAAGGATCGAGACCCTAACCCCGAGCGCATGCTGCAGGCCTACTCACAGGCTGCATCGACACTGAATCTGTTACGTGCATTCGCCCAGGGTGGTTACGCAGACCTGAATCAGGTCCACCGCTGGAACATGGATTTTGTGGCGGACAGCCCCCAGGGCGCACGCTATCAGGCGATGGCCGAGAATATTGGCTCGGCTCTGGAGTTCATGCGCGCGTGCGGCATCGATGCCGAGTCTTCACCCCAGCTGCACAAGACCAGTTTTTTCACCTCTCACGAAGCGCTGCTGCTGCGCTACGAGCAGGCGATGACGCGGATCGACTCGACGTCCGGCGACTGGTACGACACCTCTGCACACCTGCTGTGGATTGGTGACCGCACCCGTCAGCTCGACAGCGCACATGTTGAGTTCCTGCGCGGTGTCAAAAACCCCATCGGCATCAAGGCTGGCCCTTCGATCTCTCCGGATGAACTGCTTCGTCTGATCGATATTCTCAATCCGGAAAACGAAGCCGGTCGACTGACGGTCATCAGCCGCCAGGGCGCGGGCAAGGTTCACGAACACCTGCCCAAACTGCTGCGCGCGGTCAAAGCAGAAGGGCGAAACGTTGTCTGGTCCTGCGATCCTATGCACGGCAACGTCATCAAAGCCGAGAGCGGATACAAAACTCGACCGTTTGAACGCATCATGCAGGAGGTTCGTGAGTTCTTCGAAGCCCACGATGCCGAAGGTACGATCGCAGGTGGAATACACGTTGAGATGACGGGTCAAGACGTGACCGAATGTATCGGTGGCGCTCACGCGATTCGCGATGAAGACCTGGCCGATCGCTACCATACCCATTGCGATCCAAGACTCAACGCAAGTCAGAGCATTGAACTCGCGTTTCTTATCGCCGATCAGCTCAAGCCTTCATAAAGTCGAAAGGGCAGCAACCGTGTGCCTGAACCTTCGCGATTCAGGCGCAAACGGCGTTCGATGATACTGAAAAAGTTCACAAGCTTGTGAACCCCGGAGAGCGGGCAAGCTGTGATCGTCGAACCGGGTTAAATTTATGGCGCTGAACGTATCCCCTCGAGTATTTCGCTTTGGCGTCAATTTGTGGCCGCCATATCTTGGTGCGGGTATTCGCTGTACCTATATGAGCGAAGACTGGCGCGAAGCTCGAGTCCAGATGAAGTTACGCTGGTACAACCGCAATTTTGTCGGCACGCACTTCGGCGGATCGCTCTACAGTATGACGGATGCGTTTTATGCCGTAATGCTGCTGAACGTACTCGATCGTCAATACTGGGTGTGGGACCAGAAGGGCTCCATCGAATACCTCAAACCCGGCAAGAGTCATGTGCGTGCCGAATTTCAGATTGACGATGCGCTGGTCGACCGTATCCGTACGGGCACCAGCGATGGCCAAAAGTATCTTGAAGACATCTCAACGGACATCATCGATGAGTCCGACGTGGTGATAGCGCGCGTCACGCGAACACTTTATGTGCGCCAGAAAAGATAAAAATCGAATCTGACTCAAGAACGCAGAAGCGAAATAACCGGCCCGGTTTCAGGAAACACGCCTAGCCATCGCTGAAACGAAAAAGCCGCCTGTTCGACAAGCATGCCAAGACCGTCGGCGCTGCGTGACGCTCCGTGACTGTCTGCAAATTTCATGAAGCTGGTCGCCTCGGTGCCGTACATCATGTCGTACACAAGCTCGGCGCCTTTGACGCAATCGCCACCGACATCAGGCACGTCACCACCGATGCTCGCAGAGGTGGCATTGATAACGAGATCAAAATTGCGTTTGTGAACGTCATTGAGTCCACATCCTTCAATCGACACGTTGCTGTGCGAACTGAGCTCTTTTGCGATCGTGACAGCCTTGTCGGCAGTTCGATTGGTGATCACAACGCTCTCAGGATTCTCGTCAGCAATTGGCTTGACGACACCTCGCGTGGCTCCACCGGCACCAACAATCAATACCCGACGTCCGGCAATCGCGACCCCGAGGTTTTCCTGGATGTCGCGAACGAGTCCACGACCGTCCGTGTTGTCACCTGATACCGGGGCACTGTTGTCGAACACCAGCGTATTGACTGCTCCAGCGACTTCCGCGTACGCGGTCTTTTCGTCCGCATAACTCCAGGCTTCACCCTTGAACGGTACCGTCACATTCAGACCGCGACCGCCACCAGCCCTGAAACCATCGACCGCCTGATTGAATCCACCGAGGTCAACCTGGATCGCCGTGTACTCCAGCGCGATGCCGGTCTGTTTTCCAAACTCGCTGTGCACCAGAGGGGACTTGCTGTGCGCGACGGGGTTGCCCATCACGGCAAAGCGGGGAACCTCGGTTGAGAAGTCAAAGATGTCGGACACTGCAATCGGATTCCTGATGACCTGACGTTAGTACCCGCAATCTAGCGTAAGTCTCTCTTGCGTGCACCCTCGACCATGAAACAACGCTATAGCGAATCGATGAAGAGATCGACTGCACGATGCAGTTCCTTGGGCCAGTGATCGTTGTGGCCAAGTCGCTCCGACGTAATGAACTGCTTGTCGCTGGATACGGCGGCTTCAAACAAAGCACGTCCCGTCGAATAGGGGACAACGCGATCCGGCGTACCATGAAACTGAATCAGGGGACCGTCATAGCGCTTGATACGCTCCTCGGAAGGATATCGGTTTTTAAGAAACGTCTTGATTGGCAGCCACGGCATGTGGCCGGCGGCAACATCGACCATCGAGTTGAATGTTCGATCGAGGATCAGACCCTTGGCACCATTTTCGGCTGCGAGGTGCACGACAACAGCACCGCCAATGGAGCGACCCCACAGAACAATTTTGTCAGGCGCCAGTCCGGTGCGCCCGGCCAGCCATGCATGGGCCGCTTCGGCATCTTCAAGAATGCCGGCCTCGTCCGGTTTACCACCGCTCTTGCCGTATCCGCGCCAGTCAAACGCGAAGATGCTCACCCGATAGAGATCGCTCAACACCGCCATCTCCTTCCCGAGCCACGCGACCTGTTCGCCGTTACCGTGGGCGAACAGCACTACCGCACGGGGTTGCTCGTGAGGAAAAAACCAGCCGTGCAGGGGGGTTCCGTCGCGGGACGCAAACTGAACATCTTCAAATGCGATTTCATCGGGCTCCCAGTTCGCGTTTGCAGGATCAGGAGCGGGGTACATCAGGGAAGATTCAAAGAACATGAACAGTGCCAGCATCACGCCGTACAGCAGGGCGACCATGATAAGCAGCCTCTTCACTGTTTTGCTCACTGTCATTCTCCAGTGACGGCGGTGATGGGTGACAAATCAGGAAACGCCAGCTGTGTCGAGCGCTCTCGCGGCAGACTGAAAATGGTCAAGCGTGCCAACAAAGTTTCGACCTCGTTCCCCGGCGAATGCGGCTTCGACGACTTCATTCCATTCCTGCTCTTTCAGGCCGTAGTCTGTGGCTCGTGTCGAAACACCCAGATTCTGCATGAAAGTCACGAGGTCTCTTGCGCCCGCATCGAGGTCATCGCCGAATACGGCTTTAAGGGAGCGTTCGGTATCGCCACCGGTACCGATGACGCTCTTGAGTACCGTCGGCAGCGTGAACGAACAGGCGATGCCGTGAGGGACGCCATGCTCCAGCGTAATCGGATAGGAAATATTGTGAGCGATAGCGGTTTTGGTATTGGAAAACGCGAGGCCAGCGAAAGTCGCCGCGCGGGCCAGATGAGTGCGTAATTCCAGATTGCCCAGGTCATCGACCAGTTGCGGCAGGTAGGCCATGACGTCGCGCGCCGCAGTCACCGCGTAGTTGGCCGAGACAGGATTGGCGTTCACGTTCCAGATGCTCTCCAGCGAGTGGGAAAGTGCATCAAGAGCCGTCGCAACGGTTAGACCTCGAGGCATGCTCAACATCAACTCGGGATCGACCCAGGCCGACTGTGGATACAGACCAGGACGCGCCAGAGAATACTTCTTGCCTTTGGACTCGTCCCAGACCGTCGCCCAGCACGTCACCTCACTGCCGGTACCGGCAGTCGTTGGAACCGCGATGATCGGCGTTGACTGAAGACTGTCGGCACCAGTGCCCTGCTCAAGCCAGTTGGCAACGACCTGAAAGTCGCTGCCCGCGGCCGCGAAAACCTTCGCCGAGTCGATGGCTGAACCGCCACCGATCGCAACAATCACGTCAACGCGACCGGCACTGGCGAAGCGCGAACATTGCTCACCCAGCAACACGTAGTCGGGGTTAGGCGCAACATCGCTGATAACCAGCGAGGCCTTGCCCGCAATGTCCGCAAGCCTCACCACAAGATCCTGAAAAACCGGATCCGGGTAGGTGACCACCGCGTAGGCGCGCCCCTTGAGCTGCTCGCCCAGTGACGCGAAGACGCCAGCGCCGAAGTGCACCCCTACCGGGTTTGAATATTCCCAGCAAGCGTTTTCAGTCGACGCCATATGTCCCGAACCTTCGCGGTTGATGAACCCTTCTCCACAAGACCGAACTAGATCAGTTTGCGACGAAGGCGTTGAGAGATGAAATCAATGATGCTGACGGTCAACACGATAATAATCATGATGGCCGCGGTCTTGGCGTATTCGAAGCCGCGAATGTTCTCCCACAGAACCAGGCCGATACCACCGGCACCGACGATGCCCAGCACCGTTGCCGCACGCACATTCGTTTCGAATCGGTAGAGCGTAAACGAAGACCAAAGCGGAAATACCTGGGGAATGACGCCAAAGATAATCTGCTGCATGTAAGAGGCACCGGTTGCCTTGATGCCTTCGACCGGCCGGGGATCAATCGCTTCGACCGATTCCGAGAAAAGTTTCGCAACAATACCGGTGTTATGAATGAACAGCGCCATAACGCCCGCGAAGGGTCCAAGACCGACCGCTACAACGAACAACATGGCGAACACGATTTCGTTGATCGCACGAAACGCATCCATCAAACGTCTCACGGGTTGCACAACCCAGCCAGGCGCAATGTTTTCTGAACACAGGAGCGCAAACGGAATTCCAACAACCACCGACAGCGCGGTCCCCCACATCGCGATCTTGACGGTCGTCACCATCTGTTCGAGGTAGTGCTCCCAGCCGTAAAAATCAGGTGGCACGAAGTCGCCGGCAAACTTGGCCATGTTGCCGGCATCCGTCCACAAATATGTGGCATTTCTGATCTCGGCGGCGCCAAAGGCCCAGGCCAGCAGCAAAATGACGCACGCCCAGATCATCAGATTAAATCCGCGTCTGGACCAGTCAGGTGCCATCTGGGCCTCGAGCAACTTTGCAGTGTCGCTGTCGAGATCCATTTTCGAAGGCCGCCCGGTATGCGGGCGGCCTTGAATCAGAGAATCACTCATTGAAGGTGTGTGTCCTTTGGCGGATCAGTTTCCGCCGTCACCTACAGCCTCTTTGAACTCGGCAACTTTAGCAAGCTGAGCGTCAATCTCGGCGATCTTCTTGTCCTTGTCACCTGCGTCCATCTTCGTGTCACTTTGAAGCGCAAGTTTTTTCTTGAACAGCGCAAGCTGACGAATCGGAATGAGCTGTGCGTTGGATGACGCGAGGAAAGGACCCCAACCGTCACTCATTTTCGCGAGGTTAGCGCGCTCTTTGCGTACCTTCTCGATGTCGCCGAATCGGCCATACTGCAGGAAGAAGTAAGACAGCTTTTCCTTGGTTGCCTGGCTGAGCGACTTCTTCCAGACCATGGGATCTGAAGGAATGAGCGGTGAACGCCACACTTCCTTGATCTTCTTGAACTCTTCGGGATTGGTCTTGGCAAGACGGTCGTAGATCGATTCCGTGTTGTTGGTCGCGAGGTCAACTTTGCCGTTTGCAACCGCAAGTGCGTTGCCCGAGTGGTTGGACTGAACGACACGCTTGAAGCAGTCAGCTGGTGTTTTGTTGTTCTGGGCCCACACGTAGAAACTTGGCACCAGGAAACCGGATGTTGAATTGGGGTCACCGTTGCCGAATGTCAGCGACTTGTCGCACTTGAGAACATCGTCAAGATTGTTGATGCCGCTGTCTGCGCGAGCGATCAGCAGTGAGTAGTAGCCTTCGGTACCGTCTTGTTTGATAGTCTGAGCGAAAATTTCGCCACCGGCACGGTCAACAGCTTCCATCGCTGATTTGTTGCCAAACCACGCAAGATGCACTTTGTCGAAACGCATGGCTTCGATAATTCCCGCATAGTCTGATGCGAAAAATGGCTTCACCTCGACGTTGAGCGTAGCGGCCATGTCCTTGAGGAACGGCTGCCAGTTGGCTTCGAGCACCTGGGATGATTCCGTAGAAATAATTCCAACGTTCAGGGGATTGGGAATCTCGGCCTTGGCACTGGCGCTTGCCAGCATCAGGACGGCGACGAATCCCGTCAGTAACTTCTTCATGTGGTTTCCTCCATTACAGCGTTATACGACTCTGTTTTATTCGACTCAGCCCTCAGGAACTTGAGTCGTTTCCTCTTTCCAACCGTACCAACGCGTGTTCGATGCGCGACTACTCTTTGTCGTCATCAAGGTCGATACGTCTTCCATACAACTCGGTAAAAAAATCTGCGCTCGTGTCTGACGAACGACCGTCGTAAATGAGTTCGCCATCTTTCAGGGCGATCACCCGGTCACAGTACTTGAGCGCGTATTCGATCTGGTGCAGCGACACCAGTACGGTGGCACCGTCTTCTGCATTGATCTGGGACAGCGTGCCCATGACGCGATCGGCAGCGGCCGGATCAAGCGACGCCACAGGCTCGTCGGCCATGATGATTTCTGATTCCTGCACCAGAGCTCTCGCAATGGCGGCCCGCTGCTGCTGACCGCCTGAAAGCGTCGACGCACGCTGACGTGACTGCTGCAGAATTCCAACGCGGTTAAGCGCAAGCAGCGCCTTCTCGCGCTCCTCGGTATTGAATCTGCCGAGCGCCCCACGCCACTTCGGCACGCGGCCAAGCAGACCGGTAAGCACATTGGTTTCAACGGTCAGTCGACCGACCAGGTTAAAGCTCTGAAAAACCACACCGACACGTTTGCGGATTTGCTTCATCGCGCGAAGAATCCGCCCGCCGGCCTGCACGTCCTGATCGAAAAGACGCAGCGTGCCGCTGGTCCCTTTGTCGAGCGTGTCGAGACAGGCGATGATGCGAATTAACGTAGACTTGCCCGAGCCCGACGGCCCTACCAGAGCAACCATTTCTCCCTGATCAATATCAAACGAGACATCATCAAGCGCGACGGTTGGGCCAAATGTCTTGTGGGCGTTGCGTATTTCAATCAGAGCCATGGAAAACAGTATCGTCAGCAGTCATTACACGGGCGTTACCGCCACGCTAGCAGATCAGAATCGACACCCGCATCGGTCGTGCCACAGGAAGCGACCGGATCCGAAGAATCGGCTATCGGCCCGAACGTACTTATTTCTGCTGTCGCGAATAACGGCGACAGTTCCATTTTCGCCAAGGCGTTGTCAGTTCTGAGTACAATCAGCGACTTAACTTCAGTCCATTGGTCCAAACCCGGTAACACCATGTTCGATTTCAACACCGTTCAATCCACTGTCAACACGGCCTGGGATGATTCGATCATTCAGGAGCTGACCGACTACATCCGCATCCCGAACAAGTCACCGCTGTTCGACCCGGACTGGGCGCAGCATGGCTACATGGATGACGCCGTCGACATGATGGTGGCCTGGGCGAAACAGCAGAAAGTCAGGGACATGACGGTAGAGGTGGTGCGCCTTGAAGGGCGTACCCCGCTCATCTATATCGAAGTGGAAGGCTCCGGTTCAAACAACGTCGTGCTTTACGGGCACCTGGACAAGCAGCCGGAGATGACCGGCTGGCGCGACGGACTTGGACCGTGGGAACCCGTCCTTCAGGACGGCAAACTTTATGGACGAGGCGGCGCCGATGACGGCTACGCCCTTTACGCATCGCTCACGGCGATCCGCGCGCTTCAGGAACAGGACATCCCACACGCCAATCTCAAACTCATCATCGAGTCGAGTGAGGAAAGCGGTAGTCCGGACCTTCCGTTTTACATTGATCATCTCGCTGACCGCATTGGCAATGTCGATCTTGTCGTATGTCTGGATTCAGGCTGTGGCAACTACGATCAGCTGTGGTGCACCACGAGTCTTCGCGGTATGGCCGGCGGCAACCTCAACGTCAAGGTACTCGAAGAGGGTGTCCACTCGGGGGACGCCAGTGGCATCGTGCCGTCAAGCTTCAGGGTCCTGCGGCAGCTGCTGTCACGCATCGAAGATGAAGCAACCGGAAAAGTGATCATCGAAGCGATGAACGTCGAAATTCCCGGGCAGCGCGTCGACCAGGCCGCATACGCTGCCACGGTGCTGCAGGACGAAGTCTGGACCAAGTTTCCGTTTGTCGACGGCATGAACGCAGCCGATACCGATCTCAAGGAGCTGATCCTGAATCGCACCTGGCGGCCGGCACTTGAGATCACCGGCATCGACGGTCTGCCCGACCTTGGCAACGCCGGTAACGTGCTGCGACCCGTGACGTCGGCCAAACTGTCCATGCGCGTGCCACCGTCAGGAGACGCCAAACGTGCAACGCAGGCCATGAAAGAAATACTTGAAGCCGACCCGCCATACGGTTGCGAGGTGAGTTTTGAGATCGAAAAAAGCGCGAACGGGTGGAACGCTCCTGAACTCGCACCCTGGCTCGAGAAGTCACTGGAAACTGCGTCGCAGCAGTGGTTCAACAAGCCCTGTGCGTACATGGGTGAAGGCGGCACCATCCCGTTCATGGGCATGCTGGGAGAGAAATTTCCGGCAGCGCAGTTTCTTGTCACCGGTGTTCTCGGCCCGGCATCCAACGCCCACGGCCCCAATGAATTTCTGCATCTTGAGACGGCTCGGCGCCTGACCGGCTGCGTCTCACAGGTTGTGATGGATCACTACCGGAAGGCGAATTCGTAACACCTCCCATGTCCCTCGGGGACATTCGCCCGGTCAGTCGGTCATCGACGGGACCGTCTGTACCGGGTGCTAAGTCCTGTTCGCGGCGCTGGCGCAACGCCTGGACGCGATTTGATTACGCTTGAAGGACTTCGGTCACTTCGGGAATGCCACATGGTTTCAGCGATCCAGTCACTGATGAGTCGCCAGCTATCGATCACAGTTCTTCTGATCGGCGTCGCTCTGTGCGCGCTCCCGATTGTCGCGTCGGCGGGTGTCTTCAAGTGGGTTGACGAAAACGGCAAGGTGCACTTCGGGGATCAGCCACCGGCCGACGCGGTACAGCAGGAAATCAAGGGCACCTTCAGCACCTATAACGCAGGGCCGGCGCCGGATCTGCCGGCGGCGGACACCGTCAAGCCTGCGGTCATCATGTACAGCACAAGCTGGTGCCCTTACTGCGTCAAAGCGCGCAACTACTTTCGCGCGAACAACGTCAGATTCCGTGAATACGATATCGAAAAAAACAGTCGCGCTAACCGTGAATACCAGAAGCTCGGCGGTAACGGCGTGCCGCTGATTCGCGTGGGCAAGCAGCTGCTGTCCGGGTTCTCGTCTGATCGATTCGATCGCGCCTACAACAACTGAGTCAGCGAAGCGTTACGGCAGGAAGCCCAGAATCACGCCCGTGAACACGGCGGCGCCAAACCAGCTGTTGTGCAAAAACGCCTTAAAGCAGCAGTCGCGATCGCGCGTGAAATACAGCCGTGCTTCCCACGCGGCCAGACCCATCGCCACGATCATCGCGGCGTAGAACCAGCCGTTCAATCCCGCGCGCAGCCCAACGAGCAGGAGCAGGGCGATGGCACATGTGTGGCATCCGAGGATGACCCAGCGTTCAGCATCACCAAAAAGGATTGCCGTTGACTTGATGCCAATTCGAATATCGTCATCACGATCGACCATGGCGTAGATCGTGTCGTACGCAAAAACCCAGAACAGATTGGCAATGAGCAACAGCCAGCACTCGCCGGGCAGCTGACCCGTCTGGGCGGCATACGCCATCGGTATACCCCACGAAAAAGCGATGCCCAGCCACGCCTGGGGCAGGTGGGTATATCGCTTGAGAAACGGATAAACCATCGCGATGACAACGCCTGCAACCGACAGGCCGATCGTGAGCAGGTTGGTAAAAAGCACAAGCACAAACGCTGCCAGCGCCAACACCGCCGCCAGCACCAGCGCTTCTTTTTCTGACACCGCACCAGTCGCGAGGGGGCGGGTGCTGGTGCGCTTTACATCCCCATCGAAGTCGCGGTCGGCATAGTCGTTGATTACACAGCCGGCGCTTCTCATCAGGAAGGTCCCAATGATAAAAATGACGACCAGACTGGCGTCAGGCTGACCGCGTCCGGCAAGCCACAGCGCCCAGAGTGTCGGCCAGAGCAGCAGCAGCGCTCCGATCGGACGCTCGATGCGCATCAGCGCGGCCCACGCGCCAACTCGATCAAACATGGCCGTAGTCAGTGCTTCCGCCGATCCATCGTCTGATCAACAGCTCCACATTCTCGGGATGTTCATCCAGCAGGATGCCGCCAATGCGCTCGATCTCGGGAAAGAGATCCTGATCACGTGCGAGGTCGGCGACCTTGAGATCGGCAAGCCCCGTCTGTCTCGTGCCGAGCACTTCGCCGGGACCACGATGGTGCAGATCGTGACGTGCGATTTCAAACCCGTCGTTGGTATCGCGCATGATCGCAAGACGATCCCGTGCCAGTTTTCCGAGAGGGCTTTTGTAAAGAAGCACGCATGCGGACTTGTCAGCACCGCGCCCGACGCGACCGCGCAGCTGGTGCAGCTGGGACAGACCCAGTCGCTCCGCATTTTCGATGATCATCAAGCTTGCGTTGGGAACATCGACACCGACTTCGATCACGGTTGTGGCGACCAGAAGCTGGATCTCGCCGCTCCGAAACTTTTCCATCACCTTGTCTTTGTCGGCGCCTTTCATGCGACCGTGAATCAACCCGATGCTCAGATCCGGAAAGGACTCGGTGAACTGGCGTTCGGTTTCGGTAGCGGCCTGTGCCTGCAGATTGTCGGATTCGTCAATCAAAGGGCAGACCCAGTACGCCTGACGACCTTCTTCACATGCGCTTCGCACGCGATCGAGAATCTCCGGTCGTCGACCTTCGGGCGCGACAACCGTTTCCACCGGTATACGCCCCGGAGGCAGCTCGTCAATGCTCGAAACATCGATGTCAGCGTAAAACACCATCGCCATGGTTCTGGGAATCGGCGTTGCGGTCATGGTCATCTGATGCGGAACAACTTCGTCGCCGACGCCTTTTTCGCGTAAGGCCAGACGCTGGTCAACGCCAAACCGATGTTGCTCATCAACGATGACCAGACCCAGTTTGTGAAACTCAACACCATCCTGAAACAGTGCATGGGTTCCCACGACGACGTCAGCGCTGCCATCGGCCATAGCGGCCAGCGCCTCGCGACGGGCTTTTGCGCCAAGCTTGCCGGTGAGCCCGGTGACCTTCAGTCCGAGCGGCTCAAACCACGCTTTGAAAGAGCGATGATGCTGTTCGGCGAGAAGTTCTGTTGGCGCCATGACCGACACCTGCCAGCCCGCTTCGATCGCCCAGAGCGCCGCGGCGGCGGCGACGACCGTTTTGCCACTGCCCACGTCACCCTGAACCAGTCTCAGACTGGGCTGCTTCAGTTTGAAGTCGGCGATGACCTCGTCAACGACGCGCTTCTGGGCATCCGTCAGATCAAAATCCAGCGCTTTGATGAATTTGTTTTTCAGCGCGCCTTTGGGTTTCATCGAGGGTGCGTTGTTATCCTGACGCTCGAGTCGCAGTTTACGCAGCGACAGGTGATGCGCCAGCAATTCTTCGAACGCCAGTCGGTGCTGGGCCGGATGAGAACCTTCAAGCAGCTGCGCCTGGGAGATGTCCGGCGGCGGATGATGCAACAGTCGTACCGCGTCGAGTAGCGGCGGGTAGCTGGTCTCCGCCAGCACTTCCGGTGGAAGCAGCTCGACCAGTTCAGGTACTTCGTCGGCGAGCGTTTTGTTAATGAACTGTCGCAGTCGTTGCTGACTGATTCCTTCGGTGGTCTTGTACACCGACGTCAGCGAATCTTCGGTGGGGTTATCGGGCTTGCGTTCGTAGACCGTGTATTCCGGATGAATCAGTTCGATGCCCGTGCCGCCAGCGCGAACCTCACCGAAACAGACGATCCAGCGACCGCGAGCCAGATTGTTTTTCTGATTCGGCGAAAAGTGAAACATCCGGATCGTGATCATTCCGGTTCGATCGCTGACCTTGCAGATCAGGGATCGACGCCGGCCGTAAGCGATCTGGGCGATCGCGATCTGACCCACGATCACGGCGTCATCGCCGGGACGTAACGTGCCTATGCGCGACACCGTGGTTCGATCCTGATAGCGCACGGGCAGATGAAAAAGCAGATCGGCAAGCGTATGGATGCCGAGCTTCGCCAGAATCTCCGCCAGCCGATCACCTATGCCCGGCAGCGCGGTTACCAGTCGACCGGCACCGACCGGTGCAGCCTCGTCTGGCGCGGCCTCTTTTTTAGCTTCCTTTGTGGCGGTCTTGGCCATGTACCGATCCGTGTTGGCTCTTGCGGGTGTCAGTCGATGTCTTTTTACGGTGAGTCAGTCGTTCAGGACGAGGAACCGAGATCCATGATGGCTTCGATTTCAACACCGACACCTTTCGGCAAGGCAGACACCTCGAACGCCGCGCGGGCCGGATAGGGCTCACTCATGTGCTTCGCCATGATTTCGTTTACGTGAGGGAAGTTACCGAGGTCGGTGAGAAGCACCCGCAGACTGACGATATCGTTGATGGCGCCGCCGGATGCTTCACAGATTGCCGCGAGGTTGGCGAATACCCGATCGATCTGGGCGACAGGTTCATCACTCACGACCTCCATTGTGGCGGGATCCAGCGGGATCTGGCCGGAGATGTACACCGTATTCCCGACACGCACCGCCTGAGAGTAGGTGCCGATCGCCGCGGGGGCATCGGGCGTTTGAATCGTGGTTCTGCTCATGACAAGGATTCCGTCGCTGGTTGGGTCGTCAACTTGAATACTCAAGAGAAATGAGTCGGCAAAGCCAAAGCACACCGACCCCGTTCGAGGCGCTGGTAAAGACGCCATAAACCGCCAATTGAATCACAAAAGTTGTGGATCAGAGAGTTTTTTATTGACGGACGGCCGCTCACTAAATGGTCAGTCGTGAGCGTCAGGACGCGTCATCAAACCGGGAACGGGCACCCGCTTATCGCGCAACCTTAATGCGGTCTCTGAACCGTACTAACGGCTATCCCTTAACCCGATAGAGGCGAAAAATGTCGTCTTCATTGTGCAGCTGTCGCATGATCTGGGCGAGATGTATGCGATCTCGAACTTCGACGCTGAAATTCAGCTGCGAATTGCGTCCGTCGCGCTCAACAAGGTGAACGTTGACGATGTTTGAATCGTTCTCGGCAATGATGCTGGCGGCCTTGGCAAGTACGCCGGGCTGATTTTGTATTTCGAGCCGCAGCAGAACCTGAAACACACCGGTCAGATTTTCTGACCAGTGAACGTGCACCGAATTTTCCGGATGTTTGCGATAGCGACTGTTGTTGGGACAGTCGGTTGTGTGAATCACCAGGCCCCGGCCTTTGGAGAAAAAACCGATAATGGGATCGCCAGGTATGGGATGGCAGCATTTGCCATAGGTGATCAGCAGGCGTTCGGCTCCACGAATCGCCAGTGACTGCACCGCAAACTCGTCAACCTCGTCGCCCTGTTCGCCGTCGGCTGGGTAAATCTGTCGCGCCACGATCATCGCCGGGCGTTTTCCAAATCCGATATCGGACAAGAGCTCGTCCCAGTGTTCCAGATTGAGCGTCTCGAGCAGGCTGACCTTCTGCGTTGATGACAGCCGGCGCCGATGTCCGACGCCTTTTAAGGCGCGATCGAGAAGCTGACGTCCGAGCGCAATGGCCTCTCGGTTGCGGCGGTTTTTAAGCGACCCGCGAATCGCCGCACGTGCCTTGGAGGTGATCGCGTAGTTGAGCCAGGACGGAGACGGTCGAGCTGATCGCGTCGTCAGAATTTCGACGTGATCACCGTTTTTCAGAACCTCGTGCAACGGCACCTGCTTTTGATTGATCCGTGCGCCCACGCAGCGATTGCCGAGATCCGAATGCACCGCATACGCGAAGTCGAGAGCGGTTGCACCGAGCGGCAGCTTTTTGATTTCGCCGTCTGGCGTGAACACGTAGACCTGATCCGGGAACAGATCGATCTTCAGGTGTTCCAGAAATTCTGATGGATCGCCAGCGTTGGATTGCGTATCAAGCAGATCCAGCAACCACTGACGCGCAAGATCCTGCGGCGCCACGTCGGTTTTTTCGTCACTCTTGTACAGCCAGTGCGATGCAACGCCGGCCTCGGCTATTCGGTGCATCTCCTCGGTTCTGATCTGTACCTCAAGTGATTCACCGAAAGTCCCGAACACCGTCGTATGCAGCGACTGGTAGCCGTTGGACTTCGGGATCGCGATGTAATCCTTGAAACGACCGGGGATCGGCTTGTAAAGCTGGTGCATGCGCCCGAGTACGCGGTAACAGGTGTCGACGTCCTCGACAATGATCCGAAACGCCTGGATATCCAGAACCTGTTCAAAGGCGACGTGTTTGCGCTGCATCTTTCGGTAGATGCCCCACGCATTTTTTTCACGCCCCTCAACACGGGCCGTGATGCCGACATCGCTCAGATGCGAAACAATCTGGGCATTGAGTTTTTTCAGTACCGAACGTCGATTACCTTTGCGGCGTTTGAGCGCCTTGGTAATGGCATCGAATCTCTTGGGATAGATGTGCTTGAACGAGAGATCTTCCAACTCGCGCGACCACCGATGCATGCCGAGGCGATTGGCAATTGGCGCGAAGATGTCGAGCGTCTGACTGGCGATACGAACACGCTTTTCCGCCGCCAGCGCGTCGAGCGTGCGCATGTTGTGCAGGCGATCGCCGAGCTTGATAAGAATGACCCGTATGTCGCGCGACATCGCGAGCAGCATCTTGCGAAAATTCTCAGCCTCGGCCTCTTCGCGCGAATCAAATTCGATCTGGTTGATCTTGGTAACGCCATCCACCAGCTGGGCGACGTCATCGCCAAATTCGTCGGCCAGAACCTGCGTCGTTATCGCAGTATCTTCGACGACATCGTGGAGAATGGCAGCCATGATGCTGCGGCTGTCGAGACGCATTTCAGCGAGAATGCGTGCGACGGAGACCGGGTGGGTGATGTATTCCTCACCCGACCGGCGCGTCTGCCCTTCATGGGCTCGCGCGCCGTAATCGTAGGCCCGATAGACATCCGCGACCGCCTGCTCATCGAGGTACTCGCCGAGTTCCTTGCAGAGATCGCGTGCCAGGTCCCGGTGCTTTACCGGGGCACCCGGGAGATCAGTTATCCAGTTTGTCTGGATCCTCCGAAGTGGTCGGATTGCCATCCGTGTCCTCATTGGCCTCGTTGGTGTCATCCGAGCCGGAATCGGCAAAGAGATTGAACTCGGTTACTTCTTCTTCGTCAGTCTCGCTGCCGGAGCTGTCAGCCGCTTGCGAATCGGTGGCATCACTCGAACCAAACAACGTGGTTGGCGTCACCTCTTCGTTAGTCGTCGCGGTGAACGCAGACGTCGTCGCGCCGAACGCTTCGCCGATCGACTCGCTGGATGAATCGAGAGTCGAATCAATGGACTCGGTCAATGGCGTAGCCGCGGGCGTTTCGCTCACTGACGATCCAAACAGCGCCGGCGCATCCTGTACATCAGAGCTGTCGCTGTCAGGGGTTGTGGCGCCTGATCCGAATGACGGGGTGGGCGCCTCGGTGAATGCTGCGCTGCCCGTGTAGCTTGGCGTCTGCTCGCTGGCGCCGGTATCGGCCCCGAGCAGGTTGTCGTTATCACCAGCGTCGCTACCGCTCTGACCACCCTGATTAAACGATGATGAAATCGCACCCGCGCCCGCAGCCGGCAGACCCCACAGCTTGCTGTCTTCCTGGGGCGGGATTGTTGTCGATGACTCGACCGCGCCAAGCAGCTCGCTGTCGCTGGCGGCATCGAGACCGGTGGCACCGGCATCGCCAGTCCCAACGTTCGGATCTGAAGCAGGCGCCAGAGGCGGCAAATCAGGCGCGTTGTCGGGCGTGGTCTTGAACGGATCAACCGAAGATGCGGCACCTCCGGTTGCGGCGTCAGCGGCAATCGCACGCTGCTCGGCGTCGGCCGCTGCGGCAAGCTCACGCTGGAGCGCTGCGATAAGCGCAGCATCAGCGTCGGCATCGGACTCATATCCTCCGCCCTGGCCACCAGCCGGTGCAAACGGATTGGCGGGGTCGGGGGCACCTGCACCAAAACCTGCACCCAGACCGAAGCCGTCCTGTGTCGCATCGGCATCGCCTGCTCCCGCGCGGGGATCAAAAGGACTCAGCTCTGGCGGAATATCCTCTTCGTCAAGAATCGCAGGACCAATCAGTCCTTCAGCAATTTCGCGCAGCGCGATGACGGTTGGCTTGTCGTTGTCTTCAGGCACCAGCGGATCAGCGCCGTTGGTGATCTGACGTGCGCGCTTGGTAGCGACCAGCACGAGCTGAAAACGGTTATCAACGTTCTCAAGACAGTCTTCTACGGTAATTCGAGCCATTTCGAATTGGTCCCTATAAATTTGTTCGTGGAAAAAATACTAATTGATTTGATCAGTGCAAATCCGAGCGTTCAGACCACCTCTGTCGCGTGCGCCAAACGGCGTGCCGGTTCCCGTCAACTTAAGCATTTCGCTGCTGCACTGCCCGCGAGACAGGCTCGCGCCGATGACTGCGGGGGAGGATGGTCGGCGTACGTCAGATGCCGGTCTGTAAAGATACCATGTTTATGCGGGTTTACGAGCCTTTTTAAACCGGTTCAGGCAGGTTCCGACAGGCTGGCGACGAGGCCTTTTACACGGTCGGACGAAGCCGGCTCACTGACAGGCCTGCCCGCCAGAATCGCCCGTAACTCGGCCAAAGCCTGATCAAAATCGTCGTTTATGACGACCCAGTCGTACTCGCCGTAGTGCGAGGCCTCGCTGGCCGCGTCGCGCATGCGCCGCTCGATGACGTCGGCAGAGTCCCGCCCCCGGTCGCTCAGGCGCTGGGCCAGCGCCTGACGCGAGGGTGGCAGTATGAAAACGCTGACACATTCGGGCATCCGCGCACGGACCTTTCGCGCCCCCTGCCAGTCGATGTCGAGAATAATGTTGGTCCCGGCCTCGATGATCGGATCAACCGCCTCTCGCGACGTGCCGTAGAGATTGTCGAAGACACGGGCGTATTCAAGAAAGAGATCCCGCTCGATCATCTCCTCGAACGTTGCATGATCAACGAAATGATAGTGAACGCCGTCGGCTTCACCGGGACGTCGGTCCCTGGTCGTGTGGGAGATGGAAAGATCCGCGTAAGGCTCAGCATCCACCAGCGCACGGGCCAGAGAAGTTTTCCCGGCGCCCGAAGGTGCCGAAAGGATAATCATGCGCGCCGGCTGAGTACTCGTCGCGGTCATTGCAAACTGCCCGTGGCCTTATTCAATGTTCTGAACCTGTTCGCGACTTTGTTCGATCAGCACTTTAAGGTCAACCGATGCGGCTGTAACGCGAGGGTCGGCTGCTTTGGAACCGAGCGTATTGGCTTCCCTGTTCAGTTCCTGCATCAGAAAATCAAGCCGTCGACCGACCGGCTTGTTCGAGCTGAGCACGCGATCGACCTCATCAATGTGCAGAGTCAGACGGTCAAGCTCCTCGGCGACGTCGCTCTTTTGCAGGAAAAGCATCACTTCCTGCTCAAGCCGTGACGAATCGAGTTCTTCTATGACGGACTTGAGTCTTTCGTTAAGGCGCTCTCTGAAGTGCGTTTCGAATTCGGGAATCACGGGCTTCAGGTTACCGACTATCGTGCGCATCTCGTCCATGCGACCCGTGATCAACTCGTTGAGCGATCCGCCTTCGCGCGCGCGGCGATCAGCCATCTGATCGAGTGCTTCAAGAAAAATCTCTTCCGCCTGGGCACCAAGTCTGTCCATCTCAAGCTCCGGCGTTTTGATTACACCCGGCCAGTTCAAAACGTCAACCGCTCGCAGCTGTCCAAGAGAAGGCATTGCCGTGGTCAACTGATCGACGACCGCGTTCAGCTTCGCCACCGCTTCGGGATTGAGTTCGGCCCCGTCAGCGTTCAGATCTCTTGGCTTGAACCGCATGTTCGCGTCGACCCGTCCGCGGGAAAATCTTTTGGAAATGAGTTCGCGATAGCGTGGCTCAAACCGGCGCAATTCCTCCGGGAGGCGAAACACCATCTCCAGATATCGGTGGTTTACCGAGCGCATTTCCAGTGATATTTCGCCCAGATCCGAGACGGATTCTGTGCGAGCGAATGCGGTCATGCTGTGTGTCACGTGCGTATCCGTCGAGGCCGGGGCGCGAATCTTAGCCGTTTTACCTAATTCTCGCGAAACGTGCTGTTTGGCCGTTAATCCACCCGTTCATACCCGGTGTCCTCCAAACGCTGATCTATACTGATTTTCGTAAGCAATGTGGGGGATACAGAGACCTTCGGGTCGTCCTGTAATCCTGGGCCTGGGTGGACAATTGCCTCGGAATCAACGCGTTAAGGACCAGCGCGGCCGAGGGCAAAAGCACCCGAGAAAACTAAGGAAGAGTTGGGATCTATGCCAGAGTTGACGCGAACACCGCTCAGCAAGGGCTACCTTATTGAAGGATACCGAATCGAGCGATTGCTTGGTGGCGGAGGCTTCAGTCTTGTCTATCTGGCATCTCAGATTAAGAACAAGCAAACGGTTGTCATTAAAGAGTACTTCCCGAGCGATCTTGTGGATCGGCTCCCGGGTGGCAAGGTTGTGCCCAAGGACGACGAGAAGCTGAAATCCTATCGACTGGGAATCAAGCGCTTTTTCAACGAAGCGATTGCGCTGTCGAAACTCGAACACCCGAACATCGTTCACGTTCAGAACTTCTTTCGCTACAACGACACCGTCTACTACGTCATGAACTATGAGCGTGGTCGCGACATTCGCTGGTTTATCAAGCGAAGCGCCGGGCGTCTTGGCAATGAATTCATGTGGAAGGTCTTTCCCCAGGTCGCTCTGGGCTTGCGCGAGCTGCACAAGAACGGCTTTCTGCATCTCGATATCAAACCCGCGAACATCCTGCTTCGCGCAGGCGGCAAGCCACTGCTGCTGGATTTTGGCGCCGTGCAACCGCTGGTCAAAGGCTCGAGGTTCAAAGGGGTTCAAACCCTGACTCACGGCTTTGCAGCGCCGGAGCAGTATCGCAACGGTGCGATGGGACCCTGGTCAGATATCTATGCACTCGGCGCCACGATGTATGGCTGCATCACCGGCGAGCCACCACCACCTGCACTCGAACGGCTTGACAACGACACCATCAAGCCGCTGTCCAAGACTCACGCTCGCAAGTACGCAAAGCCGCTGCTGACGGCGATCGAGTGGGCAATTCAACTTGATTACAACTATCGCCCTCAGGATGTCGACAGTTTCCTCAAGCTCGCTCTCGATGGCGCGCCGGATGACATCGTTAACCGATTTCTTGACGAGATCGAGGACGAAAGTGTTGCCATCATCGAGGATGAAGACGAAGTACTTTCGTAACCCGTAACGATCAGGCAAGGGAAAGCCCGAGACAGTGAAATTCAAAGTCGCTCAACATACCGACGTTGGTGCCCGCAAGGTCAATCAGGATCGTTGCGGCTGGGCCATTCGGAACAATGCGCTGCTGCTCGTCCTCTGTGACGGGCTTGGCGGGTATGAAGACGGTGACAAGGCAGCACAGATTTTCACGCAGACCGTGATCGAGAGTTTCGAGAACTTTAAACCCGAACTAATTTCGGACCCGCACAAATTCACGACGCTTGCGACCATCCATGGTCACAGGATGATCAACAAGATGGCGAAAGAAGTGGGTTACTCGGAAGAGTCTCACCCGCGAACAACGTCCGTTGTCTGTGTGATTCAGAACGGCTACGCCTACTGGGGTCACGTCGGCGACAGCCGCCTGTATCTTTTCAGGAACGGCGCGCCGTTTCTGCGCACTGACGATCACACGGCAACAGAACAGCTGCGCAAAGATGGCTATATTTCCGAAGACGACATGCGTCTCAACGAACACCAGGGCCCGCTATTGCGGTGCGTTGGCGGTAAATTGAGACCGGTTGTTTCCCTGAGTGCCGAAATCCTGCTGCAACCTGACGATCACATCCTGCTGTGCTCCGACGGAATGTGGCGTGCGCACAGCACCCAGGAAATGGCGTCAACCGTGTGCAACGGAAACCTCGAGGACCAGAACGTCAATCTGGTGACCGAGTCCGTCCG
Source organism: uncultured Gammaproteobacteria bacterium (assembly GCA_938034705.1). Taxonomy (GTDB): domain Bacteria; phylum Pseudomonadota; class Gammaproteobacteria; order Arenicellales; family CALHMG01; genus CALHMG01. Next base: position 58,405 of record CALHMG010000186.1, on the reverse strand, counting down.
CATTATGGGAAAACACAGCGATAACGTCACCTCGATCGCGGTTCGCTGGCAGGACGAGGCGACATCGTCGCCACCACTGCAGCCCCGTCGCTACAGCGGTCCCGAGCAGATCAAACTCTGGGAAGACGAATGGGAACAGGCACGCGCACGTCGCAAAAACCGCCAAAATCCGACCGGCACTGACTCCGGGGTCTTCGATGATGAATTCATCGACGATGAGATCGAAGAAATCGATCAGGCTCTGAGTGAACTGGAAGCGTTCGCCTCGACAATTCCACAGTAAGTTCTTTAACGATCGATCCCGGAAGCATGGTGTACCATCTGGCACCACAAAATTTCCGGAGTCTCAACAACATGTCCCGACCCAACGGCCGTGCTCCCGATGCGCTACGCCAGGTCCGCGTTCGCCGCCACTACACCCGACACGCTGAAGGCTCTGTGTTGATCGAGTTCGGCGACACCCGCGTCCTGTGTAACGCAAGCGTCGAGGAGCGGGTTCCTCATTTCAAGAAAGGTTCTGGCGAAGGTTGGGTTACCGCTGAATACGGCATGCTTCCACGCGCTACCAACACGCGTAACAGTCGCGAAGCTGCACGCGGCAAACAGTCTGGACGCACGCAGGAAATTCAACGCTTGATCGGTCGGTCGCTTCGCGCTGCGCTCGACCTGAAAGCGCTTGGTGAAAGAACCATCACTCTCGATTGCGATGTCATCCAGGCCGATGGCGGAACCCGGACAGCGTCGATAACGGGTGCGTGGATCGCGCTTGCTGACGCGGTCAACAACATTCGCAACATCAAGGCCGAAGATGTTCTGATTCGGCAGATTGCGTCCGTTTCCGTCGGTGTCGTCGATTCCGAGGTACGACTGGATCTTGAGTACGTTGAAGACTCGGCTGCCGAAACCGACATGAACGTCGTCATGGATTCTGACGGAGGCTTCATCGAAATACAGGGCACCGCCGAAGGCGTTCCCTTCTCCGAGGCCGAGATGCAGAAGATGACCGAGTACGCCAAGAAGGGTATCGCCGATCTGTGCCTGACCCAGCGCTCATCGCTCGAAGACTGACCGTGAGCTCGCGACTCGTTGTTGCAACCGGCAATCCTGGCAAAGTCCGGGAGATCAGCGCTTTGCTTGAGGGTGTTGACGTCGAGCTTGTGACACAAAAAGAACTTGGCGTTGAGGACGCGGTCGAAGACGGGCTTTCCTTCGCCGAGAATTCGCTGATCAAGGCGCGCCATGCGGCAAGGATCACGGGTCTGCCCGCGCTGGCAGACGACTCGGGGATAGTTGTCGACGCACTCGCAGGTGCGCCCGGTATTCGCTCGGCGCGCTATGCCGGAGAAGACGCCTCGGACGCGCAGAACAACGCCAAACTTCTGGCAACGCTGAAGGCCATGCCCGACGCCCCGCGAACCGCCAGATTTTTCTGCGCAGCCGTCTACGTCGCATTCGCCGACGATCCGTGCCCGATCATCGCCCAGGCCAGCTGGGAGGGTGAGATTATTGACACCGCGCGCGGTACCAACGGATTTGGATATGATCCGCTTTTTCTGATCCAGGGCGACACCAGAACGTCGGCGCAGCTGGCACCGCAAGACAAGAACAAGGTGAGCCATCGCGCCAAGGCGGTTCGAGCGCTGATCGCTGAATTAAAACCCAGGCTGTTGTAGCAACTGACTGTCAACGACGTCGGATTCAGTTTCAAAAAGCGCGCAAGCGCCGGTCGCACACTGACGGCCGACGCGCAGATCGACGCAGTCGCGAGCCAGACCAAGACCAGAGAGTGACATGTCCAGCAAGAGTGACGCACCGACGCGTGAACAGATTTACAAAGGCCGCGTCGTAGATCTCGGGATAGAGCAGGTAACGCTGCCCGACGGACGCAAATTTCCACTGGAAGTGGTCCGGCACCCCGGCGGCGCAACCGTCGCCGCTGTGAATGACTCTGGTGAAGTCTGCCTCGTCAAACAGCTTCGCCACTGTGCAGGCGGTTTCATAGTCGAACTGCCGGCGGGCAAACTGGAACCCCGGGAGCTGCCTTTACCGACCGCGAGACGTGAGCTTGAAGAAGAAGCCGGTCTCGTCGCCCGTAACTGGCACGATCTTGGAACCATGCTGTCAACGCCGGGGTTTTGCGACGAGGTGATTTATCTCTACCTCGCGACCGGACTTACCCAAGTCCCGACCCGTCACGAAGAAGACGAGATCATCGAAGTGTTCTGGATGAATCTTGACGAAGCCTGCGCCCAGGCTCTGAGCTCAAAAATCACAGATTCGAAAACCGTTATCGGCCTGTTACGAGCTCAGGCCGCGCTGAAAGAACTTTAGTCGTCTCTCAGGCTGTCGCGTATTCCAGCTGCGGTGTCTTCGAATTCAAAAGCCGGTTTCAGGGCGACTCTGATTGCGCTTGAATCAATCACCCGGGACTCGCGCAAAAAAGACATCGTCATGGGCGAGAGCTTTTGCGCCGCCTCACTCAGCGGTATTTCCGGCGGTCGCGGCAAGCCGGCGATGTCGGCCACCATCTCTCGCCAGACACGCATGTTCAGAGCCTGACCGTCTGAAACGTTGAAAACCGCGTTATCAATGGTGCTGTTAACACAGGCGACAATGGCGGTGACAAGGTCTTCAACGTGAATCCGGTTGCTGACGCCACAGTCCTTCGCGGGCGGTAGCGGCATGCCTTCTCGTAATCGCGCCAGCGGCAGTCTGCCAGGACCGTAGATGCCGGGAACCCTCAAGACGATCAGCCTTGTTCCAGCCCTGCTGCAGAACTCGCGCGCGGCGCGTTCGGCATCGTCACGTCGAACGGCACGGGCACTTTGTGGGTTGACCGGCGTTTGCTCGGTCACGATGGCACCACGCTGATCGCCATAAACGCCGGTCGTGCTGATCAGCACAATCAATCCGGGCGCGCGTTCCCTCATCGAATCCAGAAGACATCTCAATCGGGTATCGGTGTCACCATCGCGCGGCGGGGGTGCAAGATGGATCAGCGTCTGGCCAGAGAAATCGACTTGTGGAAATGTCGGCGCGTCATCAAGGTCGGCAACAACGACGTTCGCGCCATCGGCTTGCGCTTCATCGGCCTGGGACTGACGCCGGACAATTACGCTCACGTTGTGTTTGTCCGCGAGCAGCCGCCGGGCAAGACGGGAGCCCGTGTAGCCGTAACCGGTTATGAATATGGATTGGGTCAAGAGCGCGCTCCAGATTTTCTGGAGACATGGTAACAACCGCCCAAACGCGCTGGGAATGTTGTTATCCGCAGAACCTAGTCGGTCTGGCTGTCGGTGTCGTGCCGCGACTGCTTGCCGCGACGATAGCCATCAGAATCTCGACCGTCCTGACGTCGGTCCGATCCCGTCCGGCGATCATCTTTGGCAGGTTCATACCGAACTTCCTCGCGACGATCCTGTACACGGCGATCGTCCCGAGCACGCCGATCCGGTCCATGCCACTTGAATTCGCCCTTGATGATCTTCGCGCTAGCCATAATTCCAGATTAGCCCACCGGACCGTCACACCTGAAATCCACGACCACTCGCAGGAATTTTTCCCAGCCATTTCCCCCCAACAGTCCCGGCAATCGCGCGGTCCGCTGGCGGTCAGATCCCGCGATCAACTTGCCCGAACCGCTCACTGGACCGGGCGCTCGCACACTATTGGAGGGACGGTTTCGGGTTCGTGTGACGCCAGGGAGCCAGACGAATCAGCCGTTTGAGCAGGCCGGGCATTCGGGATTTTTGCGAATGCGAAATTCGTTCCAGCTCATGTTCCGCGCGTCGAGCATGAGCAGACGGCCTGCAAGCGGCTCGCCGAATCCCGCAAGCAGCTTGATTGCCTCGGTGGCTTCAACGCAGCCGATAATGCCAACAAGGGAGCCGAGTACACCGGTATCGGCGCAGCGTTCTTCAAGTTCGCCGCTGTTGGGATACACGCATCGATAACACGGTGAATCGGCTTCGTTCAGAGGGAATACCGTGACCTGACCTTCCATACGTATCGCGGCACCCGAAACGAGTGGCTTGCCCGCGGCCACGCACGCACGATTTACCTCAAAACGCGATTCAAACGAGTCGGTGCACTCAACCACCAGGTCAGCCGCCTGGACCTGTTCATCAAGCGCAGCACCGACCAGTCGCTGGTTGATTACGTCGACTCTGATTTCCGGATTCAGTTGCGTCAGCGTCTGGCGCGCGGACTCAGCCTTGGGGGTCCCGACCCGATCGGTCGTGTGGACGATCTGTCGCTGCAGGTTGCTCAGATCAACAACATCGTCATCAACCAGAACCATATGACCAACGCCACTGCCCGCGAGATACATCGCAACCGGCGACCCCAGACCGCCAACCCCAATCACGAGTACCCGGGCGTCAAGCAGACGCTGCTGTCCCTCGATGTCGATCCCGGGGAGCATGATCTGTCGGCTGTAACGCAGAAGCTGTTCGTCTTGCATAAAAGAACTTTAGCACGCACAAAGCGGACCCCCGCCCTTGCCTGCATCACTCACATCGCGCTAACTTGTTTTTCACAGTTTGCATTTTCACGCCCCGGGGAGGGCCTGTGGTCCTCCCGCCAACCTGAGGTCCTGCGCGCCAGATGTCTTCGAAACTGACCCATTTTAATGAAAGCGGCGAAGCCCACATGGTGGATGTTGGCGACAAAGCGGTAACCGCCAGGCGCGCGACCGTAACCGGCTGGATCAGCATGGAACCGGCTACCCTTAAGTTGATCGAAGCCGGTGGACACAAGAAGGGGGACGTTCTCGGCATCGCTCGTGTTGCCGGGATCATGGCCGCAAAAAAAACCCATGAACTCATTCCTCTGTGTCATCCACTCATGGTCACCAGGATCAACATCGAGTTTACGACGGACTTTGATCAAAGCCGTGTGCACTGCGAGGCGACGGTCGAGTGTCGAGAGCGAACCGGTGTTGAAATGGAAGCCCTCATCGCCGTTCAAACATCGTTAGCCACGATCTACGACATGTGCAAAGCCGTCGATCGCGGAATGACAATCGGCGACGTGCAGCTCGCGTCCAAGGCCGGAGGAAAATCCGGCACCTGGCAGCGCACCGAGACGTCGACAACAAAGCCATGACCAAACCTGACGAAATTATCCCCGATCCAAGCTGCATGGACGACTTTGACCCCAACTCTGTTCGGGTCGAACAGGCTCTGGAAAGAATGCAGGCTTTCATCGCCCCGATCTCTGATCGGGTGCGCGTTCCTGTTCGTGATGCCCTGTGGCGTGTGCTTGCCGACGACGTCACCGCGGCAATCAATGTACCCAATCATGACAATTCGGCAATGGACGGCTACGCGGTCGCGGGTACCGATCTGCCAGCCGATGGCACCACAACGCTTCACGTCACTGGCACGTCCTGGGCGGGAAAGCCCTTCGATGGCGAGGTGACTTCCGGTAACGCCGTCCGCATCATGACCGGCGGCGTAATACCCGCTGGGGCAGACACCATCGTGATCCAGGAAGACTGCGAGCGCGATGGCGATCAACTTCGCATCGGCGCCGGACATCGGGTCGGTCAGCACGTGCGAACCAAAGGCGACGATGTCATGGCGGGCGCTGTTGTCTTGCCCAAAGGAAAGCGAATTATTCCGGCCGACGTCGGGCTTCTGGCAACGGTAGGAGTCGGTGAGGTTAACTGCGTGCGTCGACCGCGCGTCGCGTTCATGTCCACCGGCGATGAACTTCGTGCGATCGGAGAAACCCTCAACACGGGCGACGTTTACGACAGCAACCGATACTCACTGCACGCGATGCTCGAACGTCTCGGTGTCGAGCTGCTCGACATGGGTGTCATTCGAGACGACCGCGACGACGTTCGCGAAGCATTTTCACGAGCCGCAAAAATTGCAGATGCCGTCGTGGTATCCGGCGGAGCCTCCGTCGGTGATGCTGACTTTGTGCACGAAACCCTGAACGAACTGGGAACCGTCGACTTCTGGAAAATGGCAATGAAACCCGGCCGACCACTCGCGTTCGGACGCATCGACAATGCGCTCTTCTTCGGCCTCCCCGGCAACCCGGTCTCCGTCATGGTGACGTTCTATCAGTTTGTCACCCCGGCGCTGAAACGCCTGATGGGCCTCACGGAGACAATGCCCGTACGCATGCCGGTGCGACTTGCTGATCCCATCAAAAAAAGTCCCGGGCGACTGGAGTTTCAGCGCGGTATTTTAAGACCGGATGCCAAAGGTCAAATGCAGGTACACACGACGGGCGGACAGGGATCGCACATACTGACGTCGATGAGCCGCGCAAACTGTTTCATCATCCTTCCGCTGGAATCGGGCGATATCGAGGCTGGTGAAATCGTCGATGTTGAACCTTTCGAAGGCCTGGTCTGACGATCGTTACTGCTCTATGTCTGTAGCCGACCGAGAACGCTGGGACGAGCGCTACGCTCGATATCTCAGTGGCGAAAAAGAACCCGCCTTCAAGACAGACGAGCTGTTGTTGAATCACGGCGCGCTGTTTCAGGGTGACGGCGACGCGCTGGACGTGGCGACAGGTCTCGGAGGCAACGCGCTGTGGCTGTCCGAACAGGGTTACAGGACGACGGCTGTTGACTGTTCCGCGAACGGACTCTCGTTACTCAGCGCTGAGGCCGCGCGTCGCAACGTTGCGGTCGATACCCAGATCGTGGATCTCGATGACTGGCAATGGCCCGGGCAGGCCTTTGACGTCCTTTGCGTGTTTCGCTTTCTCAATCGCAATCTCTTTGATGCGATGAATGATTCACTACGCCCGGGCGGGCTTCTGGTCTATCAGACGTTTAACACCAACTTTCTGATCGACAAGCCCGGGTTTAACGCGGAGTACGTGCTGGCTGACAACGAACTGAACGAGTCTTTCGCAAACTTCGAAGTTGTTGTGAACGATCAGACCGGATCGACAACGCGCTACATTGGACGCAAAACCTGAATCTGTATGGCCCCTAGCGCGTCTCGACTGAATCCCGCGCGACCGCAAACTCGCTGGCATACAGAACATACTGGACCACATCCTCAAACACGCCGTGTTTAAGAGCGTATTCAGGAAACTCGGCTTCCGGACGCATCCCGGCTTTAGCCATTACGCGGCCCGAAGCCGGATTTCGCTTCAGAAATTGCGCTTCGATGCGGTTAAGCCCCAGGTCCTCAAACCCGTACCGCAGCATCTCTCGCGCCGTTTCCGTGGTGTAGCCATGGCCCCAGTATTCAACACCGATCCAGTAACCTAAAGACGCGCGCCTGTTAATGTCGTTAATCGTTAGCCCAGTGCCGCCGATGAGTCGTCCCTCGGACCTGCTCTCGATTCCGAATGCGCTGTGGCCGCCTGGCTCTGATCGATCGAGATTTGTCGCAATAAACTCCTGCGCCATCTCGACTGTATAGGGGTGCGGGATTCGTTCAGTGGTGTCGAAGATCTTCCAGTCGCCGATAAGTTCGGTCAGACGTTGTGCATCCTCAGGCGCGTAGGGCCGAAGAATCAGGCGTTCGGTTTCAAGCGTTGGCTGGCTCATAGCCTTTTAAGATACGACAGATTCGATTGGCGTCCAACCAAAGTCATGATCCTTTCGTGAGAGCACGGCCTCGCGGCCACCGAGTTTTTCAAGCGCCGCGGCCTGATCTGAAAACGCGGATGCGTTTACTTCTTCAGGGTCGAGCAGATCTCGCAATCGCGATTCGCACTCGGCGAGAACCGCTTCGCAGGTGGGATCACTCGCCCGGTCATGATCCTCACGCGAATCACTGACCAGATCAAAGAGCTGGGGCGGATAGCCAACGTAATAGATGTACTTCCAGTTCCGCACTCTTATCATCGTGTAGCCTGATGGCGATCCGCCATCGTGAAACTCCGAGATGATATTGCGATTCGGCCGATCACCCGTCGCCAGCGCCAGAAGTGAATGACCGGGAAGCTCCGATTGGGTCGAATCCACAGCGAGCCCCGCGTTTTCAACGATGGTCTGATGACAGTCGACGAGAGAAACCGGTGTATCGACGACTTTGCCCTCGGGAACTCCAGGCCCGCGCAGAATCAATGGAATCCCCGCAGATTGTTCATTCATGACCATCTTGGTCCACATGCCGTGATCGCCAAGCATGTCCCCGTGGTCACTCGAGTACATCACTCGCGTGTTGGCAGCGAGACCTGTTTCGTCGAGTTTGTCGAGCAGGACGCCGACGTTGTGATCGAGGAATGAAGTGAGGCCGTAGTAGCCGCGTCGCCCTTTGGTGATCGCGTCGTCACTGAAGTGATCTGCGTAGTTGTAGAAGCGGTAAAGTTCCTTGAGTGCAGGATGTTCGGGCTTTTGTCCGTTTCGATGAGGCCAGCCTACGGTAATGCTGTCATGCAGATCATAAAATTCGGGTGGCGCAACCAGCGGATAGTGGGGACTTACAAAAGACACAAAAAGCACCCAGGGTTTGTCTCGATGGCGCGCATGATCATTGAGCCAGCTGATAGCCAGATTCAGCACCTTGCGGTCGTAGGCTACGTACTCGCTTTCACCAGAGCCCACCTGCTCGGCAAGTTCGCGCGGGCCGTGAACGTAGGGCGGGAGCGGATTGCGCACGAGACCAAGAACCCAGCCGACGCCCTCTGAAACATGCATCGGAATGTGCTCTTCGGAGAAACCGTTGTCGTCCTCACTCGAGCGATAATGAAGCTTGCCAACTGATACAACCTCATGACCTTCGGCGATCAGCTGATGGCCCCAGCCCTCGATCTGTCCCCGGTAAGGTTCGGCGCTGTCCCAGCAGCGTGTGTCATGAACATAACGACCCGTCGCGAGGCTCGCACGAGCCGGTACACAGATCGGTGACGGGGTATAGGCCGATGAAAACACCGTACCTTCACGGGCGAGTCGGTCGAGGTTTGGCGTCGAGACCCTGACGGGACCATTGGCGTGACCCATCGCGTCACGCCGATGTTCGTCGGAGAAAATAAACAGCAGATTGGCGGGCGCCGTCACCGCGTCAGCGTCTCGAGACCCTTGTGCTACTTGTCGTGCTTCGCGGCGTATGCCGCTTTTTGTTCAGGCGTCGCTTCGGTCTGATATTTTTCCTTCCACTCATCGTAGGGCATGCCGTAAACGATTTCGCGAGCCGCACCGTAGTCAATCTCAATGCCCTTGTCGTCAGCCGCGGCGCTATACCACTTTGACAGGCAGTTGCGACAGAAGCTCGCCAGATTCATCAGATCAATATTCTGGACATCAGTGTTGTCCTGCAGGTGTGTGACAAGACGCCTGAACACTGCGGCCTCAAGCTCGGTCCGGGTCTGATCATCAAGTTGACTCATGTCTGATTCCTCTTTGATTTTTTGTAACTGTAACTGCTGCCAGCTCATGGCGAGCGTGGGCACTTTAACCGGCGGTGTTTTTCTCAACCCACCGCGCGCTTTGACTGTCGCCTTTGAGCGTTTCTTTTTTCCAGAATGGCGCGCGTGATTTCAGGAACTCCATAATTTCGCGACAGGCTACAAACGCCTCGCGTCTGTGCGATGACCAGACGGCAACCAGAACGATCGGATCACCCGGCGCAATGTCACCCACTCGGTGTGCCAGGTAGACGTCGGCGAGGTCATACTCTGCTACCGCTTCGCTTGCGATCCGTTCAAGTTCTTTTTCGGTCATTCCCGGGTAGTGCTCCAGCGTCATCGCTGTAACGTCGTCGCCCTCGTTGAAATCGCGCATCGTGCCGACGAACGTCGCGGTCGCGCCGAAAGAACCGGACTCGAGATTCTGCGCCTGGTAGTCGACAAGCGAACGCCAGGGATCAAAGGTCTTGGGGAAGATCTCGACTTTCATACGGGTGCCCTCAGCCGCCCGTCACCGGAGGAAAGAACGCGACCTCGTCACCGTCTTCGATGCCGGTGTCAGACTTCGCATATTCCTTATTCACGGCGATCAGAATGTTGTCGGCGAGTTCGGTCTGCCCCGTCGCCTCGACCCAGACATCCAGAGCGGTGGTCGCCGACGCCGAGCTGACCTCGGTCTCGGACAAACCGAGACGCTCGCTCAAACTGGCAAAAAAATGGACCTTTATGCTCATCGGTGTGTCACGTCGGCACGGCTTGAACCGGGTCAGCCAGTGTATCATCGGGTCAGGCGCAGTTTGCGCAATCCATGCCGTCTTGAGGAGCGCCATCCATGACTGAAAACCGAGCCGCACGGGAACTGATCCCGGTCAATATCAGTGTTCTCACTGTCTCTGACTCACGAACCGAGGAAAACGACAAGTCCGGCAAACTGCTGGCCACAAGGCTGGTTGAGGCCGGTCATAACCTCGCAGACAAACGCATCGTTAAGGACGACATGTATCAGATCCGCGCTGCGATGTCGGACTGGATTGCGAACCCCGACGTCCAGGTGATTGTCAGCACCGGTGGCACAGGTGTTACCGGACGTGACGGAACTCCCGAGGCCGTCGAACCTCTGCTCGACAAGATCATCACGGGCTTTGGTGAAATGTTCAGAGTGCTGTCATACGAGGAAATCAAAACTTCAACGCTGCAGTCCCGTGCGGTTGCGGGCGTTGCCAACGGCACTTACGTTTTTTGTCTTCCGGGATCCTCCGGCGCGTGCGCAACAGCGTGGGACCGCCTGATCGTGCACCAACTCGACTACCGCACGAGGCCGTGCAACCTGGTCGAGCTCATGCCACGACTCCTCGAAAAATAAAAGCGCCGAGGGCGTGCCTTGTACCCGGGGACAAAGCGGTCCGCCGCGTCACCCCCCGATGTAGGACATTTCAACTTTTGGAAGATCGACAGTAGCGTCGGAGCGCAGCTCCGAATATCGATCGTCTCTGTGTGACCAGACGTTCTGGACTGCGTCGCGCAGCTCGTCATCACTCGCGCCACTTCGAACGAGCGCACGGAGGTCGGTGCCCTCGCTGGCGAACAGACACGTGTAGACGCTCCCCTCGGCGGACAGTCGCGCGCGGGTGCAGCTGGAACAAAACGGTTTGGTCACAGATGAAATAACACCAATCTCACCGCTGCCGTCTGAAAACTTCCATCGGCTCGCAACCTCGCCAGGGTAGTTGGCGTTCAGGGGCTCAACGGGAAATTCGCTGGCTATGGTCTCGACAATCTCACGCGCAGAAACAACGCGATCAAGCTTCCACCCGTTGGTGTTGCCAACATCCATAAACTCGATAAATCGCAGGATCACGCCGGTGCCTTTGAACTGACGCACCATGGGCAGGATCTCCTCCTCGTTCATCCCCTTGGCCACAACCATGTTGACCTTGATTGGATCAAGACCCGCAGCAAGCGCGTTGTCGACGGCACCGAGCACCTTGGCGACAGGAAATTTGACGTCATTGATTGCCGAGAATACTTCTTCGGTCACGGCGTCGAGACTGATGGTGAGTCGCTTCAGTCCGGCATCTTTTAGCGCGCGTCCCTTATCGAGCGTCAACAGCGAGCCGTTAGTGGTGAGGCTCACATCATCAATACCGGGTATCACCGCAAGCTGACTGATCAGCGTTTCAAGTTCCTTGCGTACCAGAGGCTCACCGCCGGTCAGCCGTAGCTTGGTTACCCCAAGGCTTGCGAACGCGCGAGCGATCCGTTCGATTTCCTCAAAGTTCAGCAGTTCAGCACGCGGCAAAAACGCATGATCAGAACCAAACAGTTCCTTGGGCATGCAGTAAACACATCGGAAGTTACAACGATCCGTTACCGAGATTCGCAAGTCCCGTATGCCGCGGCCCCGCTGATCGACGACGCCCGAGGATTTTTCTACGCCTGAAGACAACGACTTCGGTGAAGGATTAAAAGGAACGTTGGTCATGGGTTCTGCGAGGCTGGACCAGCATCGTGGCTCTTTTGAATCAGGCCGATCACGATATCACGGTCGTCCAGCCGCAGTGGTACGGACGCACTGAATCAGCCGGATTTTGGTGTGATTTCGCCTGTAGTTTCAGGGAGCGAAGTCCCAAGCCGGGAAAAGAAATCGCACATGAACCGATACGTCAGGCCCCACAGTATTTCGCGTTCATGGTCACCGATCCGCATCCCAGGATAGACGTCGCCGTGCGGCTTCGGTGGGTAGTAATGAAGGAATCGAGTTGAATCACTGAACCAGGACAGCGGTACCCAGTGGGTTGAGGCGACTTCATAGTTGCCAACCGGTCGCTCACCACGGTCAGCATCGATCTGAAACACAAAACATGAAATAACCAGCCCGATACTCCTGCCTCTGGAGCGGCCCTGGACGTCATCTATGCGACCAATACAATCCTCACTCGTAATGACGAGCTCAGTCTCCTCCAGAGTTTCCCGCCGCGCGGTGTGCTCCAGATCGCGATCTGTTGCTTCAACCCGGCCACCGGGAAATGCCATATGTCCGGACCATGGGTCACCATCCTTGTCGGCGCGGCGAATCAAAAAAACCTGTGTTTCGTCATCAACGCTTCTGAGAATCAACGCGACTGAAGCTCGCTTCTCTGCGGATTCAAACTGAAGGCCCGGCGCCACATTGAGTGCGCTGCGGATTTCGGCAAGGTCGTACAAACTAAAACTCCGGCACGGTGCGAGATATCCGTTCATCGGTTTTTTGCGAGACAGATAAACGCTATCAAACATTGCTGGGTCACCAGACCCGCGCGAACACCATAGCGCAATCCCGAAACAGGATCAGCGAATGTCCCGGAGACCGTTTGCGGCCCTTCAGAAATCAATTGCGGTGTTGTGATGCATCAGGTGCGTTGAACGATTGCGCTGTAGTTCAGCGGACGCGGGGTCGCATCTTCCATTCCCGGCAACCCGTTGGCCTGGTCTTCGACAATCTCAAATCCGCCCCTGGTGATATGGGTGCGAATGTCATCCGCATCATGAAAGAGATAGACATGGTCTTCGGCTTCCATATTTGCGACCGTCGTGAGAAACCCGAAACTGCCAGCCTCAACGGACCGACTCAGCGCCTCGAGCAGAACATCGGGCTCAAGAACATGCTCAAGTACTTCGCAACATACAACTGCATCATGATGTCCGGGCTTGAGCGCCGGGTCGGTGATATCAGCGCAACTCATCTTTACCCGACCCGCCTGTTTGAGCGCAGGTGAAAAGTTTTCCATCGCGTAGTCGATTGAGTGACTGGAAATATCGATCCCGTGATAGCTACTGCCGGGTAACTGCTCCAGCATCAATGACGCCATCAATCCATGACCCACGCCGACCTCGAGCAACGAAACGTTCTCGGGCAAACGCGCAAGAAATCGATCTCTGAAGAATTTGAGCATCTGCACGTGGTTCGGCCACAGCGCATAGGTCAGAAAAAGACCGTCGAGATAGTAACCGCGCATTCGCTCGCCGTCGGCGTACAGCTCCTGCAACGTCTCCGGGTTGGCGGCCGCGCGATACTTGCCGCTACGCATAAAGCGCCCCTGAAGCCTGAGAAAATCCACGCTGATTGTCGAAAAAGACTCGAGCCCGCCGGCGAGAGCGGCCCTGGGGTCCTCGTGGTTCTGGATAAAACGCCAGAACACATCATCGATAATCTCGCGGTCGTCGTCCGCCAGCGCTTCCTGGAACACCGTCAGCCCGCCGGAAATCATCGGCACGTTTTCCGCAATCCACTGGCTGGCGAAGGGCCTGGCAAATTTCTCGAGTTCGGTCCGGTCCATCGACTAAGCAACCTCCGGTCGAGTCATATATTCAACCACAAGGCCGGTGCGTCGATGGACAAACGCCACCGTGGCATTGAAGGCGACCGCAAATACCGGCTCGCACACGACGACGGCACCCTGTTCGGTTTCGGTTTTTATCGCGGCCTCAATATCATCGGTAAAGTAACAAAGATGATCCAGCCCACCGCCGCGACCAAGCCGAGCCTCAACCGGCGAACTGCCGCTGTCGTCTGGCGCGACAAGCTCGATCAAAACGTTGCCCGGCAGTTCAACCACCGCCACGTGAACTTTTTGAATCGGGTCATGACAGGATGACATCACGATGGTCGCGCCTTCACGAACGAACCGCTTCAGGGCACCGTCCATGTTGTTGACGACGTAACCTATGTGCGCAAGTTCAAGCCCAGCAGCGTTGTTGGGTTCGACCATGGTTCAGCCAGCTCGCCTGATCACGGCGTTGTAGTCAATCACATCAACACCATCACCGGACTCAAGCGCCATCACCTCTTCGTCGAACTCAATGTCAAAGCCATGGTCTTTGATCATCGAGCGAATCTCCGCAACTGACTCGTAAATAATGGTGTGGTCGTAAAACGCCGCGTTGGTCGCGGTGCTGAAGAAAACCTTGCCATCAGCTGCAACCACGTCGAGCAGTTTGTCCATCCCGGCTCCGGGATCACTCAGGTGTTCCACAACTTCGCTGAACACAACAAAATCATAGGGTCGGGTAACGTCGAGCTTGAGGAAATCGCCAGGCAGGAAATCAATACCCGTTTTTCGTTTGGCGAGTGCCGTAATCATTTCCTCGCTGAAAGGGCTGATGTCGTTGAACGTGACCGCAAGTTCTGGATAACGACTGGCCAGCGTCAGCCCAAAGGTGCCGGGTCCAGCGCCAACGTCGAAGGCTCGGTCGGCGGATTGCGCCTCAGGCACAACTCGATCGGTGAAAAATCGCAGTTTCTGGTAATGGTTTTTCCAGAGCAGCTGGGCCAGATAAAGCCCCGGCAGGTAGCGTCTCACCATCAGGTCTCTGTCCTGATAGACATCTGCCTGATCATCGTAGTCGTCCAGTGTATTGAACTTCCCGGTCTTGAAGAAATTTTGCTGCAGACGGATGGTCTCCAGCGTCATCTCAACAAAACCTTCAACCGCGTCATCGATGCTGCCGCCGGTTTCAGCGAGATAGCCCGCGAAATTCTCCATATGGTCGTCCAGCGTCGCCAGCCACTGGTCACCGCCGGCGAGTTTCACCTCATCTACCGACCGTCGTATGTAGGGGACGGCCTCAAGGCGACTTGAAATTTCGTTGTAGGCGGCGGTCATGAACCAAAGCTCTTCACTTGAATAAAGTCAGGACACGGAGGCATATTTTTGATCTCTGCCGTAAAAGCGTTTGCGCCAGAAACCGTAAATCCGTGGTCGGGCAAAAACGATTTTGCCGGGGTATTTTTTGCGGTCTCAATAAACTCTGCTGTCAGCGTTGCTATACCGGTCGCGGATGCGTCATCGCCAATTCGCGCCACAAACGCAGTTTCGATCTTTCTGCCCAGCGCCCTGCAGCTTAGCAGCAGGGTATCCAGGTGCCAGCTGCGCTCGGCACAGGACACCACCGCAACACCGATCAAACCGTATTCACCAAACCGATCGGCAGCGGTGGCAAAGTAAACTCTGCTATCGGCAGCGTTGGCGAGTGCTTCTACCTCTTCGCGGGTTCGTCGTCTGGTTGTCAGATTAAACTGATTCGTCTTGTTAATCAGCTGGGTAACTCGATCTATCTGACCGTCAGTTGCCTCACCAACGGTAAGACAAAGGCCCTGAGTTTTCAGAAATTCTTCTTCACTTACCGTACCTTTTGCGCTGATGCGTTGCTTCTCGGCCTGCACGAGTCGGGTTCGACGACGATCATCCTCGGTGATCCCGACTCTTTCAAACACTCGCAGGTCGCGAATGCTCTTGGGCAGGAGTGCAACATCTTCAGGAACCTGATGGCACAAAACTTCAGGTGTGCGTGCTTTCACTTCCTCGATCTCAAACGAGCTGTCATCAATAAACGCGATTGCATCAAGGCCAATATTCAGCTCGCTGGCGATTTCGGTAATGTTTTGCGACTTGGGCTGCCAGTTGATGCGCCACGTTGAGAGATGCTCGCGCCGCAGCATCATTGCGTCATGGCGGTCGAAGACTTCCATCACGTCAGCTTCGTTATTCTTGCTCACGAGAGTGATGAAGAGTCCCGTTTTTTGCAAAGCAACAAGCTGTCTTTGAAAATCAACGTATGCGCTGCCGGGAAAATCCTCCCCGAGAGCGAGACCCTCCACACCGTCCTCGCCGACAACACCACCCCAAAGCGTGTTATCACAGTCAACCACCAGGCACTTCACAAGGTCCGTGCCGCGCTCGAGTCGAATAATTCGCGCCAACGCCTGTGCGACACCGTTGTGCATGACGTCCTTGTACGGCTGACGATACAGATACCACTTGCGAGGATCCGCCGCGCTTGTTGAGCCAATCGCACGTTCGATGGAATCAAGATCAACCCTGAGCAGACCCTTGATTTCATCGAGCAGATCAAGCCAACGGCTCACAACCTTGCGGTGCAGTTCAGTCAGCGAACTGTGCGCAGCTAGATGTTCGATGTCCATCACCGCAAGCATCGGACAGGGCGGTATCCCCACAACGACCGTACCCTCGAAACCGGCACGCAGCTGGCGCAACGCTGCGGCAAACTGATCAAGACCATCAAACACATCTGACAGCGCCGCGGCGTCGCCTTCCACAAATCGTGCGACTGGTGACGGAAAAAGATCTTCGATTCGCCAGATAAAGACCAGAGTGTCAGGTATGTCACCATCGAACGCAGCGCCAGGATTGTGAGCTCCCTGAATCAGCTGGTTGAATGGCGCAACCCTGATATCCGGCGACTGCCCCTGCTGAACCAGCGCGTCGCCAAGATAAGGCACCATCGGATCTACCGTGTAGCTGCCCAACACACCGACGCTCACTCGGGGTGCATCATGCTGTGGCGACCAGGCCATCCATCGCTTGCGAGCCTCGAGTAGGGGATTCATTTCAATACAGTACAGTGCAGTGCTGTTCGGTCAGGGCAGTGTGATTTCGCGTGCAACCCAAAAGACGCTGCTGACCGGAACAGTCCGGTCAGAGGTCTTTTCAGCGTCAGACAGTGTCGACACCCTTGTCTTTCAGCGCCTGGCGCGCAAGACCAATCGATCTCATCTGCATGATGTCGCGGGTGCTCAGTTCAACATCGAACGTGTCTTCTATAAGGGAGACCAGATTCATTGCAGCCAGGCTGTCCCATTGAGGCGTGTTGTCCGGGGAAGACTCGTCCGTCAATTGATCAGCCGATACCTTCAGCCCTTGCGCAAACAGGTCAAAGAGTGGGTCAGACATAGTTGAATTCCGTGCAACTCATGGGAGCTTGAGGCCGGAATTGTAACGACTGGCCGCAACCGATGGAACTCAAAACCCCTGATATACGAACTCGATGTTCTTCTGAGACAGCGCAATCGTAAGAAAGATGACGAGCGCCGCAAACAAGGCGATACCGAACTCTATCGCGAGCGTCAAAATGAAAGAGCGTGGGCGTGCCGGGCTGTCAGATTTCATGGTTGAACTCGTGGGTCAGAAGGGTGAAAGCAGGCGCAGATAGAAGGCCGGCAATTCGTGGTAGGGAAGCACCAGCATCGGAAAGCTCAGCAGAACAAAGACGAAAGTTGCCACACGCGAACCGATATCCTTCGCCCGAGCGCCGAGAGCCAGGCTTTCGTCATCCGACGCCGGAGAAACAGATGCAGCAGAACCGGACCGGCGGTCCTGCCAGATCCTGACGAATATCAATCCGGCAGCGTGGTAAAGACCGAAGAGAATCAGCGACACTGAAATGTCATGCCAGAGCGCAATCGTCATGATCGTACAGAATATCGCGATGAACTGTGTCTTTTTTCTGAAGCCACCGAGAGGAACAAAAATATTGCGCTGCGCAAATCGTGTCAGGCTCATGTGCCAGTTGGCCCAGAACTCCTGCGGGTTACGTCGCCAGTAAGGGTTGTTGAAATTTTCCTTGAGCTGAACACCCAGCAAACGCGCCGTGCCGATAGCAATGTCGGAGTAACCAGAGAAGTTAAGCCAGAAGTAGATGGCGAATGCCGCCAGGCTTACCCACATCATCACCGCAGTGTTGAAATCGTGATACTCAAAAATATTCGTGCTCCACGCCAGCGGATAGGCCAGAACGAAGATCTTCGCGCATCCAATCAGGATTCGCATTGCGCCGGCGCCAAAGTTTTCTGCGCTGGCCGCAACGCACTGGTCATTCTCAGCCCCGGCTTCACGATATTCGGCAATGGGGCCAACAGGAAGAAGGGAAGGGAAAAAACCGAAGTACATGAACCGCAAAAACGAAATCTTCTGCACAAGTCCTAGATGCGTCTGCACCATGACATCAATCAGCCTGAACGTGGCAAAACTCAGGCCAACAGGAATCACGGCTGACTTCACGGCATCGGTTTGCGCGAAGGGCTCGAAGACGTGCAGCAGAAAACCCCGAGAAAGCTGGTTCAGCTGGGCTTCAAATTCGTGACTGAACAACTTCCACAGTACAAGCGGCAGCAAAGCCGCCACAACCGCCGCCCCCAGATAAAGCGAACCATCAGACTTTTCGCTTTGCTTGCGCAAAAGGACAACAAGCGCGTAGCCAAGAGGCCAGAAAACCAGATAGAGCAGCAGAAGTTTTGGCGCGACATAAAACATCAGTGCCGCAGAAATCACGATCAGCCAGATTCGTCGCAGCGAAATCGAAGGCAGAAGATAGTAAACCGGTAGCGCAACAATCAGCAGCACCAGGAAGTTAACAAAGTAGCTAAATGCGCTGAATGTGTCGGTCACCGGGTCGCTCCACACCCGACCATGGGTGCCAGGGCGTCGGTCAGTTCCTGCGGAAGATTGCCCATCGACGAAAGATGAATGACATCGTTGAACTTTAACCCGTCAGGTTCCCAGTCGTCGGCAGTGATAACGCTAACACTCGGCGAACTGAACTCGTCTGCAATCGTTCTGATTGCCGCACTCTGTTGTTTCAGCAAAGACGCAAACTGCGCGGCAAGATTTTCATCCGATGCGTCCGGCACATCGTCCATCAGCCCTTTCAGATTCAGCGGAGCCTCGTATACGACAGCGTTAACGCCGCTGTTCCTGATCATCTCGAACATCTGACGAAGCAAACGATAGCTTGCGCCGTCGGGATCGACGTTGATGCAATCGGGCGCACATCGACTCATTCTCAGTGTATCGACCGATTCGCGTTGCGCCTCTTTGCGAAGCTGGCGCTTGCGCTGGTTACGCTGCTTCTGTGTACCCTGGATGTTCGGCTGAACACCTTGCCAGAACTCGAAAAGCTGACGATGGTAGTCCCATCGGTCACGCACAACCGGGAGAACCCGGGCGGCTCGCGCGTAAGCGAAATCACTCGGCTGTCCAAGCACACTCGACCAAAAACGCGTCAGCTCGTCGTCAACACCGCGATACAGCGCACCAGGGAACACATCCTGCCTTCGATTCAGCGCGAAATCGTTAAACGCCCAGTACGGGTTGAGAGTGAGAATCAACGCGGTGGGCTTCGTCGCCAGCACATGCTGCAGGAAAATGTACTGATCGAGCGTGCGCATGCCGGGGTTGATGTAGACGTCAACCACGGAGTCGAGATCACACCGTTGCGTCAACTCGTCAAGAACTTTGGATGGCAACAGCTCCCGCAATTTGCGTTTCTGGCGCTTCGCTTTTCTGGCCGCCTTGTCGAGGTCCTGATTCTTTTTTTTCCGAGCCTTGTGGACGTCGCGATACTGCATCGTCGAAGACCCGCCGACCCAGGCGATCGTTTTGGTTTGTGGACTGATCTGGCGCAGGGTCGTGTAGTCAAGCACGCCACGACCGTCATCGCGTGGGGCAAGCGCTGGCCGAAGCCGAGGGTCGGCGGCGATATCCCGGGCAATCGGCACATGAGCCAGGGTTTTGTCGGGAGCCGGGAACAACAGTCCGATCACCCAGAGTATTGCGACGACGAACGCAGCGATTCGAACAAGGCCCCATCCGGACGGTCGATACTGGAGCCCTGCTATCGTCATCAATGATCCGTCATCAGTCTTGCCTGCGCGAACTGCCGTGTCCGCGTTTTGAGTTGCTCGGATTATCGCGCAAAAAACGACGCCAGACGAGTCTTCTCCATCCGCCAGCTCAGTTCGAGCGAAGTTCGCCGACAATCTCTGCAAGTTTGCGATAGTCACAGATAACGAGCTGGCCGCTGCTGCGAGAAATCAGTGAACGACGCTCAAGCGCGTTTATCGCCCGGGTAACCGCTTCTCTGTGAGTGCTGATCCTGTTGGCGAACTCCGCATGAGTTGGAAAGTCGTCAATGACTATGCTGTTTCCGTCAACCGATTTGCCCTGGGCGAGCCGAAGCAACTCTGACTGGACGCGCTGGGACACATCAAGCGTGGTGTATTCAAAGACACGATCGCAGAGTCGACGCACCAGCTGCGTCAATCGTTCAAGCACCACCAGCCCAATACCGGGATGCGCCTTTAACATGACTTTGAACCCTTCGGCGCTCATTACCGCAAGTGTCGCGTCACTCAGCGCAAGTACCGTGGTCGCGCGCGGCCCGGAGTCGATCGCCGCCAGTTCTCCAAACACGGAACCGATTGGCAGCTCTTCAAATGCAACCTCGCGGCCGGTGGGCGAATACAGCGTCGCGCGGAGCTCGCCATCAACAACAAAGTAAACGTCGGTACCCGCATCACCCTGGGAAAGAACAGGCTGGCCGCTGGCGTAGTGACGAATTCTGCAGACTCCGGCGACGGCGCGCAGCGCCTGGTCATCAAGAGTCGCGAACAGATCGACCTGCTTCAAGGACTCGGCCAGAGCCTGAGACATTCTGTGATTGGCGCGACCCGACCCTGAGATGTCAGACCCGGACATCCGGCCCCCGGAATCTGTGTGCCTGGACCTGGTTTCAGATACGCGATGTTCCATTAGATTTCCCCCCGGTACTGCAGTTTCAGAACGTGTTTGCGGCCTCCGTGCGAATCAAAAAAGTATACGAACATCCCTGACGTTGCCCTATACGGAGTAACACCTGTAAAGAGCAGGCGTATTACACAACACGCTGGCGTGGTCGTATGTGGCGAAACGCACGCGCTATCGCGTAAGTCGCTGCGCAACCCGATTCCGGTCGGCGGCGACACAACTGCGATCTGCACCGCGAAACCTTCATTGTGTCTGGCGTCAGTCTGATTCTCTTCGTTGCGCCAGGCGACGTCGCAGCCGCAGGGTAAAGGCGACCCGATGTACGTCGCCGGTGTCGTCCAGAGCAATCCAGTCGGCAAGGGGAGTGCGATGGTAGGGCTCATAAACGCACGCGCCATGACTGAGGATCGCGGCGGAGTAGCTGTAAGCGCTTTTGGCCATCAGCAGAACGTCCGCGCTGACGAGCCGGTGATACGTCAAAAACGCGTCGCCGCCCAGATTGAACTGCACACCCGGCTGAACAAAATCGGCAAAGTCATCCATGGACCCTTCCGAGTAGATCGTGACCGATGCGGTCTCGCCCATCTTTTTGATTGCGTCCAGAACGTTGTCGAGTGCTCGCTTGATCCGCTCGTTGTCGGTGTAGCGAATAGCGTTTACGCCTGAGTTCGACACATCGCCGCGGCGAATGTGTACGGCGACATTCACAACGTCCGGATCAACGTCAGAGCTGTCGTCAGCATCGGGTCCGTTGTAGCGGTCACGCAAATCAGCGCGGATCGCGTCGATCGCGTCAGGATTGGCATCGGTATAGCCAAGCGCGTGTTGCACGACATAGAGCCTGTCAGCGGCATCCGTTGCGGCGATATCAATATCCATCACACGTTTGAGTTCAACGCGTTCAAGACCACCGGGGTCACTCGGAGCGCCCTCGCCCAGATTAAAAAATCTTTCCCATCTTGCCGCCCAGTGAGGATCGTTATCATCGTTGTGAGCGATAGACGAAAACGGCGTGTGGATGTAGCGAACGCCGGTTGCGGCCGCAAACGCCTGCGTCGTAATTACCGCAAGGGCCTGGGCGCCCGCGCCATCCTTCTTGCCCGCACATGTGATTGAACCCGCTTTGCTCATCTGTGTCCCTGAAAGTAGCCCCGCGCCCGGCGTATTACCCACTCACCCGGTTTCATCCTGTTGAGGCGGATCGCATCTGTCTGATCCGGCCCGCGCGTATGTTACACATTTTCCTGTCCCGTCTCGCGGCGCTGCTGTCAGGACAAAACCCCGGTAATTGCGAGTCAAAGACCCTGTAACTACGTAACCGTGACATCCCTGAAATATTTTTTATGTCTTCAAAATCACGTCGCTTTCCCGAAAAAAAATACTCAAACGATCGATTTGTTCGCCGACAGTTTCAATTGGAGCGGATAGCAGGACGTTCGACATACTTTAGGCGGGTCGTTCACACAGTCAATGCAACGAACGCGCACGCAGGCAATCCGACGTGATCATCGTCGGTCTTTATCGCCCAAACGCATGACCTTAGACTGTACCCCACGCGATGCAGCAACGATCTGCATCGGGCACACAAAAACAGAGATCGGTTAACCGATCCACGAACAACCTGTCCTGAGCAATCAGGATTGGCTGTTCGCCATCAGTCAAAGGGGATAGCAAGACGGGGCGCCGGCTGCGCAGGATCTTTAGATCACTGCGTGACATGTCGGGCTCCTGACTTGCGGAAGATGTATGCAGTGCGCTTATTGCAGTCACAACAACCGACCTGAAAGAAGCTTCTGCGCTGATTGTGGCGCAGCACTTATGTCCAACTGCCGCAGCTGCGGATTTCAGAACACAGAAGAAGAACAGTTCTGTGGTGGATGTGGTGTGTCCCTTGCCGGACGAAGTTTCAGTCTTGAACTCGCGGCGCTGGCGCCTGCGCTGTCACCCAAGAACGCAACCGTGCGTTCGGTGCTCGCCAATCCAATTGAGCCGTACTCGCAAATCGAAAAAATTGAAGTCCCGAAAGGACATTCAACGGCGGCCGAGCGTCGCCAGCTGACGGTGATGTTTTGCGACCTGGTCGGTTCATCAAGACTCTCCGAGCGCCTCGACCCGGAGCAGTGGCGCGAAATTTTAAGGCGATACCAAAGCACGTGCACCGAAACCATCAAACACTACGATGGCTACATCGCGCGATTTGTTGGCGACGGCATCATGACGTACTTCGGCTACCCCAATGCCCACGAGAACGACGCGGAGCGCGCGGTGCACACCGCTCTGGAACTCGTTCAGGCGGTTTCCGAAATCGATCCCGGCTATCAGGGGGCCGACCCCCTCGCCGTGCGCATTGGCATCGCTACCGGACTTGTTGTTGCGGGAGATCTGATTGGAGAGGGCTCGGCCGAACAGCACGCCATTGTGGGTCAAACGCCAAACGTCGCGTCGCGTCTGCATCACCTTGCCGCCGCTGGCGAGGTGGTCGTTGCCGATCAGACGCGCCGGCTCATCGGGCGCGCTGCTGATTTTGAAGATCTTGGAGCGCACACACTGACCGGTATGGAAAAGCCGGTGGGTGTCTGGAAGGCGATCACTTCCCACGTCACCAGCACCGCGACCGCGTCGCGGCGACACAGCGACGATGGCGCGTTGATCGGCCGATCCGGCCAGATGCTGAGCCTTCGACGTGCTTGGGAGGATGCGCGTCGCGGCCTCGGACAGGTAGTTGTGATTTCTGGCGAGGCCGGTATCGGCAAGTCGAGACTTGCGACCGAAATGGCGCTTGTAACCGAAGCCGAAAAGCCGACGCAGATTACCTATCAGTGTTCGCCGTACCACACCGCATCACCGCTGTATCCGTTTCTGAGTCATCTGGAACACGCAGCTCGTTTTGCAAGAGAAAACGTCTACGACCTGGAAGTTCGCGACACCTGGCGCAGACTGGTCCGTGATTCAGGCGAAAACGTCAGTAAAGCCATACCTATTTTCAATTTCCTGCTCGATACCGATGACACCGATGCGTCGCGATCGATCCCGATTTTGCGCAAGGAAGAAACGGTCGCCGCGTTAAGCGGTCTTTTCGAAGAGCTGACCAATACCGAAACGGTGCTGGCCATAGTCGAAGACGCACAGTGGATCGATCCGACGTCCGCTGAATTTCTGCAAACGATGATCGCGCGGATCAAGGATCGCCGTGTTCTGCTCATCGTGACAACACGCGGAGAAGTTCCGGCATCCTGGGTATCGCACCCCCACGTTGCCCATGTTGAACTTGCGAGCCTCACGGCGGGCGCAACGGGTCAGCTGGTCGACGTTATCGCCGGCACTCACAAACCCGATTTATTCGCGCGCGAGGCCATTGTCGATCGATCTGGTGGCAATCCGCTGTTTGCGCAGGAACTCGCACGTTCGCTTTGCGTAGAAGACAGGAATGCCGGTCTCGAAACCCGCATTCCCGAATCGCTGCGTGAATTGCTCAGCGCCAAACTCGGCAAAGCCGGTTTTGAACGCGACATCGCGTCGGTAGCTGCCGTCATCGGCCGCGAATTCACAACCGACATGTTGATGCGTCTGGCGCAGTGCGATCAGACAACCACAGATCTTGCGATCGACTCGCTGATAGAGACGGGCGTGATAAAGCCAGTAAGACGACGTGAGTCGATGTATGCCTTCCGACATGCCTTGATTCAGGAAGCCGCGTACGACGGACTGCTGCTGGAGAGACGATCTGAACTGCACGGAAGTCTCGCTGACGTCCTTGTAGCCGAACCCCAAATTGGCGCCGGCGGCTGGGCGGAGATTGCGTGGCATCTGACGCGTGCGGGTCGACACTGGGAATCAGCAAAGTTCTGGTCCCGGGCGGCGAAGGATGCGTTTGGACGTGCATCAAACAAGGAGATGATCGATCACGCCGAAAACGCTCTGGCGGCCATCGCCCTGTCACCGCGTAACAGTAAGACCGACAAAATCGAAATGCGCTTGCATATTCTGCTTGGCGCCGGACACCGCGCGCTGCAGGGTTTTGCATCGACAGCGGCCCAGGCCGCGTTTGAACGCGCCATTGAACTGGGTGAACGAGTAGACAGCGATGCCCTGAATCTTGATGCGATTCGCGGCCTTTTCACGTGCTACTACGCGCGTGGTGAACTCAAACAGGCGCGCGAACTCGCCGGACGGGCAAGAGCGCTCGCCACTGACAACAGCTGCAATCACGTAAAGGCGGTAGCTGACTTTCTGGACGGCGCTGTTGAATTCTGGAGCGGTAACTTCTCCACCGCGCGAGAACACTTTGAGAGCGCTCTGGATCATGAAGAAGACGGTTCGGATTCGGGCATGATGCTGTCCGAACAAATCGACCTTCGCGCAGCGGTACTTGGACATCTGGGATGGACCCAGTGGATGACGGGCAATCCGGCGCTGGCCATGATGACCTGCGAAAGCGCGCTCAAGGCGGCGCGCGAAACACCCCAGCCGTTTATGGCTGCGATGACGCTGTTCTGGGTTTGCGCAACCAATATCTGCATGGGCAACGCCAACGCCGTAAGCAAAATTGTCGATCAGTTTGCGCGTCTTTCGACTCAGAACGAATTTTCATATCTGTCTGCCGTCGTGATCGTCCTCAAAGGGCAGACGCTGGTCATGAAGAACAAGCTCAAGGAAGGCCTGGAGACAATGAGCATGGGGCTCAAGGCGATGCGCGAGTGTCAGGGCGGCATCGGACAACCGTGGGTTCTGTCAATGGTTGCCAGCGCCCAGGCGCGTGCGGGCGACGTGAAGGGTGCAGGCCAGACCGCGACAATCGCGCTCAAGCGCACCGAGCTTCACGGTGAAGCGCACTGGCGCGCCGAACTCCTGCGAGTTCAGGGTGAAGTTGCGCTCTCGGCCCGGGACACCGAGACGGCGACGCGACTGTTTCGCGAAGCCCTCTCGACCGCAAAAGAGCAGGGAGCCCGAGCGCTTGAGCTGCGGGTGATGCTGAGCTTCTCAAGACTGCAGAATCTTGCGCCGGAACATCGTCCCCTCGACGATGAGTCAGGCGGTAGCGAAGCCCCGAACAGGTCATCGTCACGGACCCGGCGGCCGACGGGATAGACAACGGCCACGGGCAGTTCGCGCGCAGCGTTGCGAACAGATTCGCTCTGAGTTGGATTCTGACTGAATGCGATGCGGCGTCGGCTGATGCGGTCGACGCTGTTTGCGCAAGTAAACGCTACCAGCGGAAGCCTGCGCCAAAAATAAATCCACTGGACTCGCCGGCATCGATGTCACCGGCAGATTCACCCAGTCTGATGCGCGAACGTCTGTAACCGGCTCGCAGGGAAAGATCCGGACTCGGGTTATACGAAAGACCGGCTTCGAACGTGTCGCCCGACCATCCTGCCCCGATTTCACCTGCGTCACCCAGCCAGGCTGACTGACCGTACAGGGACCAGCGACCGCCGATTTCTACCGTGCCCTCAAGACTGAGCAGCGGCGCACCGCGCGCACCTGATTGCGCATCAATAAGCGCCCAGCCAAGCGCAAGTGCCAGCTTGCCACTCGATGTTTCAGGCAGCAGCTGCCGCTTGAAATCAAAACTTACCGAGTTAACCGCGCCGGAGTCGGCTGTATTATTTTCGCCAAAACGGGTAGCGCTGCTGCCGAACGTCCAGGAGTCGAATCGAGTCGACAGTGGATGACGAACAGATTCAGTGAAGCCCTGTCGTAGACGTAAGCTGAAGTCGGCAAAGCCGGCGCTGCCGTCAATA
This sequence comes from uncultured Gammaproteobacteria bacterium, assembly GCA_938034705.1. GTDB lineage: Bacteria > Pseudomonadota > Gammaproteobacteria > Arenicellales > CALHMG01 > CALHMG01. Next base: position 31,968 of record CALHMG010000186.1, on the reverse strand, counting down.
TCGTAGTCGCTGTCGTAGTCGAGCGTGTTGTGCTCAACCCACCAGGGTGCCGGGAGCACGGACGCGTTGAACATCGGGCTTGGAGCACCGAGTCGGAGCAGATCGGCCTGGGCCGTTGTCGACGCCACCATGCAGGCCATCGCCGATGCCAGCGTCACACCGCGAAGCAAACTGCGCGAGTGTGTAACACAGCCCGACAACGCTGTGTGCGCCGTCATCTGCTCTGTCAGCTCTGTTGGCCTTGCCTGTGCCTTTGCCTTTGCCTGTGCCTTTGTCGACATCATCTTCTCAACACTCCCTGCTAGCGCCTGATCGTGAACGCGAGGGTTCAGACAGGTCCTTAAGGATTCGGCCCAATGCGCCAAAAACCACTGAAATAAAGGGTTTTAGGCGGCTATCTGACCAGCAATCTGGCCACTGCCGAGGCCCTGTTTATGCATCCGTTACTTTAACAGGGCCGCCTATGATACCGTTTTTCTTAAATTTTTCGAGCATGATTTAGCTAAATAATGACTCAGAATGCCGACGATGGGACCAGAATCGACCGCTGGCTGTGGGCGATTCGTCTTTTCAAGACACGCCAGATCGCTGCAGCGGCCGTCAAAGGCGGCAAGGTCACGCTGAACGGACAACGGCCAAAGGCTGCAAAACTCGTGCATGTCGGTGACAGTCTGGTCGTGACAAAAGAAGGCTATCGCCATCACATCGAAGTTTTGAAAACCGGCGAAAAGCGCGTTTCAGCCACGATTGCGGCAACGATGTATCAGGAAAGCGAGGAGAGTCTTGCGGCGCGCGAAGAACGCGCAGCCACGATCAAAGCGGCAAACCTCGGGATGGTGCGGGGCGACGGGCGCCCGACCAAGCGCGATCGTCGTCTTCTCGACGACCTCAAGCGCGGGGGTTAACTCGTGCGCTCTACCGCCGCCTCGATTTCCACGCGCAGCTGTTCGTGAGTTGTGACAACCGGATACATCGGAAACTCGGCAATGACGTTTTCCGGAGGCCTGAACAGTATCCCGGCGTCGGCGGCGGCAAGCATGGTTGTATCGTTATAGGAATCGCCGGCCGCAACCGTCGCAAAATTCAGTGATCGAAACGCGCGTACGGCATGTTCTTTCTGATTTGACTGGCGCAGCTCGTAACCGGCGATACGACCGTCGTCAGCGATGTTAAGGTGATGACACATCAGCGTTGGCCAGTCGAGTTTCGACATCATTGGTCCGGCGAATTGGTAGAAGGTGTCGGACAAGATGATGAGCTGATGTGTTTGCTTGATCCACTGAACCAGTTCCTGCGCACCATCGAGTGGCTCAAGCCCGTCGATGACCGCGCTGATGTCCTTTATGCCCAGACCCTCTTTATCGAGAATTTTGAGCCGATGGGCCATCAGCTCATCATAATCAGCGATATCACGAGTAGTGAGCTTTAACTCCTCAATGCCGGTGCGCTCGGCGACACCGATCCAGATTTCCGGAATGAGAACGCCTTCTAGATCAAGACATATGATGTGCACGAATCGAATTCCTGGTCTGCTTATCGTCGTAGGTTACGTATCGACGCACCCTAACGTCACGTATGGCGTAATACAACTCGACACGCCGAACGAATCACGATGTTGAAACCCGAATCCCCAGAAAACGCTTTTGGCGTTTACGTTCACCTGCCGTGGTGCGTCAAAAAATGCCCGTACTGCGACTTCAACTCCCACGCTATCAAGCAGGATCTGCCTGAAACGGAATATCTTCAGGCACTCATCAGGGATATCGAGATGGAGTCGAGCCTGGTTCACGACCGGAGCATCACGTCGATCTTCTTCGGCGGCGGAACGCCCAGCCTCTTTGGCGAGAACTCTATTGCCACGATTATAGAAACGCTTGAACGTACGATCGGTATTGAGCGAGATGCTGAAATTACGCTGGAGGCGAACCCGGGCACGGCAGAGGCCGGCCGCTTCAAAGGGTATCGACAGATCGGCGTAAACAGACTGTCGATAGGTGTTCAGAGCTTCGACGATGCGACCTTAAACCGTATCGGACGAATACATGGTGGCAGCGAGGCTCTGGCGGCGATTGACTACGCGCGAGCGGCCGGTTTCGACAACTACAACATTGATCTCATGTACGCCCAGCCGGAGCAGTCTGAAAGTCTCGCTCTCGCCGACATCAGAACAGCGCTCGCGACTGACCCAACTCACCTGTCGTGTTATCAGCTCACCATCGAACCGAACACGCTGTTTCATGCCCGTCCGCCCACGCTGCCCGACGATGAAGCGGCCTGGGACATGGCGCAATCGATAGCCGGGGAGCTGCGCTGCGCGGACTTCCACAACTACGAAGTATCCGCCTGGTCCAGACCCGGACAGCGCAGTCGTCACAACACCAACTACTGGCTGTTTGGTGACTATCTCGGCGTTGGCGCCGGTGCCCACGGTAAACTCACCGTCGACGGCCGCATCACCCGGCGCGCCAAACTCAAACACCCGACCCGGTTCATGCAACACGCCGGGACAGAGCAGTCTATAGACGTGGCTGGCACGGTCGAAGGTGACGACCGCGCATTCGAATTCATGCTCAACGCGCTTCGGCTCACGGAAGGTTTTGAACTGGATTTCTTTACGACACGCACCGGCCTCGGTCTTGCACAAATTCAGCCAACGCTCGATGACGCCGCCTCCAGAGGTCTGATCGAGCTGACCGGTCAGCGCCTGCGGGCAACCCCGCTCGGGCGTCGGTTCCTCAACGATCTGACCGCAATGTTTCTGTGAAAACGTCCAAAACGTGAAGATCCACCAGCGCCAGCTGCCTATAATCGACGACTGACTTTCAATTAACAGAGTAGAAGGATGAAGCTTCGAGACGGTCTCATTACGGTGTTCGTGCTTGCGATTGCGGCAGGCGCGTTGTTTTTGTGGTTCTCGGATTCGGGACTGCGGTCGGCACCCAACGCACGACTGACACTGCTGGACGGATCTTCCGTGGCGGTGGAGGACCTGCGCGGAAAAACCGTTGTTGTGAATTTCTGGGCAACAACCTGTGTCGGCTGTCGACGCGAGGTCCCGCACCTGGTTGAGCTACGCAAGCAGTATGGTGCACAGGGACTCGAGGTGCTGGGCGTCGCCATGTCCTATGACCCGGTTGATCAGGTCAACGAGTTCGTAAAACGTTTTGCTATGGAATACCCCGTCGGAGTCGATAACGGTGATGCGATTGCCAATGCGTTTGGTGACGTGCGTCTGGTTCCAACAACGTTTGTGTTGTCTCCGGAAGGGCGCATCGTCTTTCAAAAACTTGGCGAATTCACACCAGAAGAAATCGACGGTGTTTTAAGCAAGTACCTGAAACCTTCAACCTGAGTCGGTTTACCGCCAGCCGAAGAGAACGTCGATGCTCTGGATAAAGTCCTTTCACATATTTTTTATGGTGACGTGGTTTGCGGCGCTATTTTATCTGCCGCGACTGTTCGTGTATCACGCCATGAGCGAAGACAAGACCAGCATCGAACGCTTCAAGGTAATGGAGCGAAAGCTCTATTTCGGAATCATGACACCTGGCGCTGTGTTAACGCTGGTTTTTGGCGTGTGGCTCTGGCTTGGCTACGGATTCAGTGGCGGCTGGCTTCTGGCGAAACTTGCGCTGGTGGTTGTTCTGATCGTCTATCACCTGTGGTGTGGGCGCATTCTGAAAGAATTTCGCGAAGATCGAAATGTGCGCGGCCACGTGTTTTACCGGTGGTTTAACGAGTTTCCTGTACTGATCCTTCTTGGCTGCATCGTACTGGTAGTCGTCAAGCCGTTTTGAGCGGGATGCGTGACTCGACCACTCGTCATCAAGCCCCGCCTTGTCGGTCGCCCGTCCGGGTCGGTGTGATTCGCCCGCAATGAACCTCAACGTTATTCTTTACCAGCCGGAAATTCCGCCGAACACGGGTAACGTTATTCGTCTGTGCGCGAACACCGGCGCAAGCCTTCACCTGATCGAACCGCTTGGCTTTGAACTCGAAGATCGACAGCTGCGACGAGCGGGACTCGACTACCACGAATGGGCAAGCGTTCAGTTGTGGTCAACGCTGGACGAATACCGGGCCAAACACCCCGCATCAACGCTGTACGCCTTTTCGACCCATCACTCGACCACCTACACGGATGTTCAGTTTGGCGACAACGACTCGTTGCTGTTCGGACCCGAAACCCGTGGACTGCCGCTGGACATACGAGAGTCGCTACCCAACGAGCAGCGGCTGCGTCTGCCCATGCGGCCATCGAATCGCAGCCTCAATCTGTCGAACAGCGTTGCCGTAGTGGTTTATGAAGCCTGGCGGCAGCTTGGTTTCAGCGGACAAAAAACACCCGGCTGACCGCATCGCGATCGCCGGGCGTTGGGCTCGACGGCGCTAACGTGCGGCCATCATATTTCAGTTACTTTTTCTTGATGCCTTCGATGCCGAGGGTCATTTCCAGTTCCCAGCCCTTTGGCCCCAGAGTCTTGGCCATGCCAAAGTCCTTGCGATTGATCACGGTGGTTCCCTCGAAGCCAACGCGTTCACCGCCCCAGGGGTCAGGACCCGCGCCCATTTTCCTGACGTCGATTTTCACAGGCTTGGTCACGCCCATTAAAGTGAGTTCGCCCTCAAGCACACCCTCGGCATCACTGCCGCTGTAACCTGTGCTTTTGAAGCTTGCTGTCGGGTGCTTCGCAACGTCGAGAAAATCGGCACTTCGCAGATGGTCGTCGCGTTTCGCGTGATTGGTGTCGACACTCGCCGTATCGATCTCAAGATTGATCATGTTCGCCGACGAATCGGCCTCGTCGTAGCTGAAGCTGCCGGTAAAAGTGTTGAAACGTCCGTAGAGCCAGCTGTAGCCAAGATGCTGAATCCTGAACTGGACGAAAGAATGTCCGACGTCCAGATCATAGTCGGCTGCAGTCGCCGTGCCCGATGACAGGGTCATGGCGAGAGCAACGCCTGTTGCGGCAAGCCAATGGCGAGGCCGAGAGATAGTTCTGTTCAATTCTCTGTTCCTTTATCTGGTGGTAAGCGCTCGTGTGAAGTGTATGACAAGAACGATGCCCCGAAGTTCCGGGCTACAGTGGGAGCAGATTCTGACGTCAGATAGCGTCGAAATTACGGGAATGACCGAGCCGCACTATTCCTGCTTGGGGTCGCGCTGCATCAGTTCGGCAACGGCAGCCATGGCGTCCTTGCCTTCGAGGGCGACTTTGTAGACTTCGGCGGTTACCGGCATCGGTACGCCGAGCTTGACGCTCATTCTATGCAGCTCGCGGCACGTGTTGATGCCTTCGGCCTCCTGCCCGATCTCGGCGCGAACCTCGTCGAGAGATTTGCCTGACCCAAGGCCCAGACCAACACGCCGGTTGCGGGACTGGTCATCGGTGCAGGTAAGAACAAGATCACCCACGCCAGCCAAACCCATGAACGTCTCGGGGCGCCCGCCCAGATGAATCCCCAGTCGTACGAGTTCCGCAAGGCCCCGCGTGATCAGAGCCGCGCGCGCGTTGGCACCAAGACCGAGGCCATCGCTGATGCCGGTCGCAATTGCCATTACATTTTTGATCGCGCCTGCGGTCTGCACACCCACAAAATCTTCGTTGCTGTAGATCCGCATGCGCTGGGTGCGATAGAGGTCGGCCAGCCGCGCCGTCTCGGCCGGACTCGAACCGGCTATGCTCATTGCCGCCGGAAGGTCCTGCGCAACCTCCCTCGCAAAGGTAGGCCCTGACACAATAGCCCGGGCCTTGAGATTGGGCAGGACACGTTCCACGACCTCGTCGAGTCGCGCACCGGTCCCGGGCTCAAAGCCTTTGGTGCCCCAGGTGATGGTGATGTCGTTCTGGCTACGCCCACAACGTTCAAGCGATTGTCCAACTTCAGTCAACGTTGCGGCAAAGGCATGACTCGGAATTACCGCAAGGATGTCGGCCGCCTCGCGACTCACATCATCAAGACTGTCGACCGGGTGAAGATTGTCGGGAAACGTGATCCCGGGGAGATAGGCGGTGTTTTCGCGGTCTCGTTTGAGGCTGGCGATATGTTCGGCGCGATGTGCCCACAGCAAAACCGGTCTGTCACCGCGCGCAAGCAACAGGGCCAGCGCGGTGCCCCAGGACCCGGCGCCGAGTACGGCCACGGGTGTTTTGCCGAAATCACTCACGGGAATCCCCTGTCACGCCTGTTGAAACCTGTGTGCCACAGGGTCAACACGATGACGTCAGGCCTTGCCCTGCGCTGCCCGACGTTGCGCGAACACTGCCTCAAAGTTGACCGGACTCACCAGCAGTTGCGGAAAGCCGCCTTTGACTACCATGTCGCAAACCGCCTGACGCGCAAACGGCAACAGCACGTTCGGACAGCCGATCTCCAGAGCTTTTTCAAGATCATCGCCACCAACGCCCTGAATGAGAAAAACGCCTGCCTGCTGAATCTCACACAGGAATACGGTTTCCTTTTCAAAGGAGGCCGTGACCGTGAGTTTGAGCACTACTTCGTGAAAACCTTCATCCACATTGAGACCGCGATGATTCACATTCATCTGCACGTCAATTTCGGGATTGAACTCAGCCGCCGTGAAGACAGCCGGACTTTTGGGTGACTCGAACGAGACATCCTTGATGTACAGGGTGCGAATATCAAAGCGTACCTGTGAGCTCGCTTCACCCCCGTTGTTCGCACCGCCGTTATTCGTACTTGTGTTCTCACTCATGCCACAGTCCCTGTGTGATTCGCCCGATGTGTCAGGCTGGGTGAAATTTGATGTTGGCTATGCCGCGTATGGCAAGACTACGCCGACACTGTCAGCATAGCTCAGGTTTTCTCGACGGGAAGGTTCTCTTTCATCCAGCCCACCATTCCGCCATCGAGAAGGTGAACGTTGGTAAATCCGGCCTTTCGCAGTGCCGCTGCCGCCTTGCCCGATCGCTGACCGGTTCTACAGACCACCATGACTTCCCGATCTTTGTACTTGGACAGGCGGTCGATGTCCTTGTCCAGTTTTGACGACGGCGAACTTACCGCGCCCGATATGTGGCCTGCCTTGAAGTCCGATTCCTCGGATACGTCGATCACTTGAGTCGATTCTTTCTGCAGAAGACGCAGCGCATCGGTCTGGTTCAGCGAACTGACGCCCGCAACCCGTCGCTTGGCAGGGTCCAGAAAGAGCAGGAAGATGATCACACCCAGCATCAGAAACAACATCCACTGCTGTTTGACAAATTCAATAAACATTTTCGGTTAAACGCCCAGGCTTGAGATTCATGAATAGAAAATAAATAGAAAAATAGAAATAGAAAACGGTTGGATAACGGGTTGTTAAGGGACCGGTGTGATCAAAGTCAACGGTCCGGGACCGGCTTCGCAGTATAATGCACGGATGCGCATCACCGCACGTCTCGGATCCCTCGCTTTGCGGTTTTTTCGCCCCGCGCACGCGCTGATGGCCCGTGTATGGCCACAGCCCGCGGCGGCAGTTCCCCGAGCGGGTAACTCACGGGGTATCAGCCTGCTGAGAGCCCTGACCCTGGCCGCCATCATGGCGCCCTCGGCACAGGCAGCCGATAACGCCGCGCGCCTGCAGGACCTGCGGGAGGCGTCCGCATCCATTGAAAAAAAGCTGCAGCAGTCCCGGGTTGAGCGAGACAAGACGTCCCAGAGCATCAGCACGCTCGACGCCCGCATCAGTGAAACGCGCATCGCTCAACGCAAGGCGCGAGCCGAAAGCTCAAACGTAAAGACCGAGATCAGCACGCTTGAGAAAGACCTGCAGATCGCACAGGCCGAGGTTGAAGTCCACGAGGGTCGCATCGCAAATCTTACCCGCAGCGCGCTGGCGACCGGCCGCGAACCCTATCTGAAAATTCTCCTGAACCAGTCAGACCCGATACGTCTCGGTCGCAGCATGGCGTGGTACCGATACGTCGCCGCCGCGCGGGCAGACGCAATCAAATCGGTTCGAGACAAGATCAACCGGGTGACGCAAACCAAAACTCTGCTCGCAACGAGAACCGAGCGACTGCAGAAACTGACCCGGACGCTGCAGGAATCCGAGTCTGCGCTTGAATCCCGACTGGGTGAAAAACGACAGCTTCTGGCCAGCATCGACAGTGACATCACGGCGCGCAGGGCGAGGGCGCAGACGCTGCGTCAGGATCAACTTGCGCTGCAGATGTTGCTGCAGGAAATTGAAAAATCCCGGGTCGTGCTGCGCGAAAAGAGCCGCATCGAGGCGCAGCAGAATACAGAACTGGAACAACTCGAAGAGCAACAGAAAGCCAACGTCGTCCCACCGCTTAAAAGCTACGACTTTGCAGAACTCAAAGGCCGACTCCCGTATCCGTCGGACGGGAAAGTCGGGGCTCGTTTTGGTGACCCGAAGCCCGGCTCGAACGGTGAGTTCAAATGGGAAGGGGTGCTGCTGTTTGCAGACGCCGGGACCGCGGTTCGTGCGGTCGCAGGTGGTGAAGTTATCTGGGTCGGCAACCTGATCCGTGGCGCTGGCGAAGTGATAGTCATCGACCACGGTGACAACTATTCAAGCGTCTACATGCACAACAGTGAACTCTTGCGACAGCTTGGTGATCGTGTTGAGGCCGGCGAAGAAATCGCCTACATGGGCAGCGCAGGACTTGATCGGCCCGGGCTGCTGTTTCGTATAAATCATGACAACGAGGCGCTCGACCCACTGAAGTGGCTTCAGAGTCGCCAGTAACCGCGTTGCCGACGATTCGATAAATCCCCGGAACTAAGGGCTTTTCAGCAATCTCGAAAATTTGAACTGAGATTGGCGGCGGGTTTGTCCGGACACACTGCGAACGTTTGTCGTCTCTGGTGGTCTAGATTTACAAGGTATATTAAGGCTTCGGCCAAGCATGGAGCAGACAATGAAAAAACCTACGTCCTGGATCATCGGACTGGTAACCGGCACGGCACTCGGTGCGGGCGTCGCAACCGGTGGTGCAGTTGTCGCTGCATCTACAGGTGCACTGCCGCTTGAAGACCTGCGCGTCTTCGCTGACGTGTTTGGCAAGATCAAGAGCGAGTACGTCGAAGACGTCGCTGACAAGAGTCTGCTTCGCGACGCAATATCAGGAATGCTCGCCGGGCTTGATCCACACTCGACCTATCTTGATGCTGAATCGTTCAAGGAAGTCCGCATCGGAACCGAGGGTCGATTTGGTGGACTCGGGATCGAGGTCACAACCGATGGCGGTTTTCTGAAGGTTGTCGCACCCATTGATGACACGCCCGCGTCCGAGGCCGGCATCGAGGCGGGCGATATCATCACCCAGATCGACGGCAAGACCATGAAGGATCTGCCCCTTGGCGAAGCCGTCAAGCTGATGCGTGGCGAGCCGGGTTCAGAGATTGAAGTTACCGTTGTGCGCGAGGGTGAGGACAAGCCTCTCGATTTCAAGATGAAGCGTGCGGTGATCAAGGTAACCAGCGTCAAGAGTCGTTTTCTCGACGAGGGTTACGGGTATGTCCGGATTTCCCAGTTCCAGTCGGGAACCACCGAGAGTCTGCGCAAGGCGCTGGGTCGCCTGAAAGAAAAGAACGGCGAGAATCTGCAGGGACTTGTTCTCGACCTGCGCAACAACCCCGGCGGTGTGCTTAACGGCGCCGTAGGGGTTACCGATGCGTTCCTGAAGGAAGGCGACATCGTGTTCACGCGCGGCCGGGGCGAAGAGTCGCAACTGAAGTTCAGCGCAACACCGGATGATCTGATTGATGGTGCACCTCTCGTTGTGCTGGTTAACCCCGGCTCGGCATCCGCTTCTGAAATTGTTGCCGGCGCTCTGCAGGATCACAAACGCGCTGTCATCATGGGCGAAAAGACTTTTGGCAAAGGCTCCGTGCAGACCATTTTGCCCATGTCGAACGGCGCCGCTTTGAAGATCACCACCGCTCGCTACTACACACCCAGCGACCGTTCGATCCAGGCAACCGGCATCGAACCCGACATTCAGGTCGCTAACCTCGAGCTCGCGAAGACCAAAAGTAACGAACGCCGTCGCCTGCGCGAAGCTGACCTGTCCGGTCACCTGACTAACGAAAAGGACAAGGCAAAGGCGAAAAAGCGGGACGAACGACTCGACGAGGACTTTCAGTTGCGCGAGGCGCTGAATCTGCTCAAGGGTCTGAACGTCGTCAAAGCGACACAGCAGTAGCAGGGCGCCGGATTGCGAACTTGAATATCGCGTGCGCCTGATGCGTTAGCGCCGATGTCACGAGAAAAGGACCCTGACGGGTCCTTTTCTTTGGCTTGCGGTCACGCGTTATCAGATTGCCTGAAGCTGCATCTCGGTAGGTTCGGCGCAGCAATACCAGGGTTCAGACAACGACGGGACCCGTTCGCTCACAACGTCCGGCAACGGCGGAACCGAAACACCGGCATGGGCTTCACGCCAGATGTCGGCGAACACATCCGCACGGGCGCGTTTGTTGTCCTCACCGTGCATGGCAATGGTCATCACACGTTGCTGCAGCGCATCAACCGCTGGATCCTGGTGATCCCAAGGGTAGCCGAGCATGGTTTCATCAAAAGGCTTGATGAGTTCTTCAAAACCATCAATGCGCAACATCCACGAACCTTTTGGAATCAGAAGCCGGATACTCAGCTGAACGGGCGCCACGGCCTCGACCAGCCCGAGCGAACTGATTCGCTCAAGCAGTTCGCGATACCCGTCGATAGTCGTCCAGGGATTAAACGGGACAAAGGTCGGCGCCATGGCGATACCGACTTCACGCAGAGATTCAAGCGCAAGCTCGAATTCCTGCCGGGTGTGGCCCTTGTCGAGCTTGCGCAAAACATCATCATCGACCGACTCTACGGCCGTGGTTAGAAACAGACATCCGGCGTCCGCCATCACAGGCAACATGTCTGCATGTTTGATGATGTGCTCAACCTTGACGGTCGCGTCAAAAGTAATTTGCGGATGGCGTTCCTTGAGCGCCTTGATGACGCGGCGGGCATGACCCGGGCCGTTCAGAAAGTCCGGGTCTCCGAACGAAACATGGGTAGCGCCGCGCTGAACCTGACCTGAGATGTCATCGATAATTATGTCGACCGGCACGACACGAAACTTTCCTTCATAAACCGGCACTACCGGACAGTGACGGCAAAGATGCTTGCAGCCTCGAGTCGCTTCAGCGAAAGCGACCATCTTGCGCGAATTGTCTGGCAGGATGAGATCAGCGTATCGCTCGAGCGGTGGCAGCGCACGTCTGTCCGGCATGACAAAATCAATTTTCTCAAGACGCGTTACAGAAGCCGGGATCTCGGTGCCGTCGCGCACCGCCTGCGCAACCGCGACAATGTCAGGTTCGCTTTCGCCACCCAGTACCGCGGCAGCTCCAAGCTCCTCAAACAGCTCACGATTCATCGGCGCGTAGAGCCCGTAAACAACAAGCGTGGCGCCCGGATTGATTTCCCGAATCTTGGGTATCGCCTCAACCGCGATTCTCGTCGCCGTATGCATCGCAAGATACAGCGCGATCATCCCGGCACCCTCGATACGATCCCGGGAAAGTCGTTCCTGGGCGAGGTCAATGCACCAGACATCAAAACCCGCGCGGTCGAGCCATGCGGCAGGCTGCGCCAGACCAAACGGCTGGCGGCCAATTTCATAAGGACTGATCAGCGTGACTTTCACTTCAGGCGAATTCCGTGGGGGAGACAGGGCCCCGGTATGATACCGGCGTTGCGCGGCGATACGCGCCGAATTAGCACCACACTGGAACCCCGCGAGCCCGAAAGTTCGCTTTTGGCAAGCTTGCGTATCGCCGGTGTTCAACGAGACGAGTTAATCTCGCCCTGACGCAAAGACAGCCGTTGCCGGGTAATGAGCAGGCCGAGCAAAATCAACCCCAGCCCGCCAAGCTTTGCCATACTCACACTTTCTCCAAGCAACACAACGCCGAGTAGCAGTGACACGAATGGAATCAGCAGGGTCACCATCGACGTGTTACTCGGACCGGCCGTCTGGATCAGCCTGAACCAAACCACAAAAGCGCAGGCTGTGCTGAACACCGCTACCGCACCCAGCGCAAGAGCTGATCGCGTCGAAGGGGCCTGACTCAATGGCCAGTCGTAGACCCACGCAAACGGCCCTACAAGAATCGCCCCGGCGATCAGCATCCCGGCGGCAGAAACCACGGGTGACGTTCCCTTGAACCTTCGGCCAAAAACCGCTGCGAAACCATAGCTTAATGTGGCCAGCAGCATTGCGAGCTGCCCGGCAACGTTGTCGCCGAGGCCACGCAGCGCGTCGAATCCAACCATAACGATCATGCCCAGCACGGCTACCGCCACCCCGATCGCTTTGGGGCGGGTCAAACGATCATCCGCCGTCAGAAAGTGTGCGACCACAACCGTAAAAATGACTGACGTCGAATTGAGGATGCCGGCGACATTACTTTCTATTCGAGTTTGCGCCCAGACAATGCACAGCATCGGCAGCGCGGTGCGCATCAGCCCCAGTGCGAAAAACTCACCAACCGCAACGGGCGTCAAGGCGATCCGCTCGCCCATGGCCGCGGCCACAAGCAACAGCAGAACCCCGGCAACAGCCATGCGCCCGAAAACGGTTGTCAGCACCGGCAGTGTTTCGAGACAGATTGCCTGAAAGAAGAACGAACAGCCCCAGAGCGACGCCAGCAGGGCGAGCAACGCCCACTCGACAACACCCATCTTCAACGGCGCAGCCGGTGTCGCAGGTGGCCGTCCGCTTTCTCTCACCGAGTTCACCCGTTACTGATTCGGCTGTCCTCGGGAACTTCGTCACGGGCGTTCATACCGTAGTCACGTTCTACATTTGCAATCCGCAGCCGGTAGTCGGCGAAGTATTTTGATCGACCAATCTTCTGCGCCGATCTGTGTCCGGCAACGTTACGCCACTCATCCAGAGCATGATGGTCTTCAAAAAATGACAGCGACACCATCTTGTCCTCATTGACAATGCTCTGGAATCTTTCGATCGAAATAAACCCTTCTATGCTTTCGACAGACTCACGTAGCGCGGCTGCCAGCTCGAGATATTTGTTCCTGTATTCCGGCTTTGGCCAGACTTCAAAAATAACGGCGATCATGTTTGGTCCCCCTGAACAATTGCATGTGACTGATCCGAGCCGGAAGCCAGCTTGAGGAAGATCCGATCTTCCTTCAACAGAAACTTCTCGCGCATGGCGAACTCGTAATTTGCTTTCCCCTCGGGGTGAGCGGCCAGACGTGCGCGGTAGGCCTCGTAGTCGGCGAGGCTTTTCACGTTGTAGATGCCATAAGCCGTAGTCGCGGACCCCTCGTGCGGGGCGTAGTAGCCAATCAGGTCGGCGCCACACTGAGGGATCACGCGGCCCCAGTTTTCGGAGTATTTTTCGAATTGCTCCTTTTTTGTGGGATCAATCTGGTAGCGGATAAAGCAGGTCAGTGACATCTCAAGCTCCTGAGGCGTTGTTGTCTTGAGGTGTAAACCTAGCAGTTTGCTCTCCATCAATGGTTCGGCTACGATCGAACCATGTTTGACGGCCCCAATATCACTGGAATAGCAGCACTGATCGGCGACCATGCGCGCGCGACGATGCTGACTGCTCTGGTGTCCGGCGAAGCGCTCACCGCGACGGAACTTTCGGCAGAGGCCGGTATCACCAAGCAAACCGCCAGCGGGCATCTCTCCAAACTCTGCGACGCAGGATTGATTGAAGTCGAGGCGCAGGGTCGCCACCGATACTTCCGCCTGGCCGATCAGGATGTCGCACGGCTTCTCGAAAATTTGATGGGCATCGCCGAACGCACGGGCGCAAGACGTGTGCGTCCCGGCCCTAAAGACCCGGAACTGCGTCGAGCGCGGGTTTGTTATGACCACCTTGCGGGGGATCTCGGGGTTGAGCTATTTGATTCGCTCGTGCAGCGCAAATTGCTGAAGGTTACCCGCGCAGAGGAAACTTCCGAGGTTGCTGTGACAGCGAAAGGCAAAAAGTTCTTCGGGGAACTGGGTATTGAACCTGCAACCGCGCCATCTTCCAGACGACCACTTTGCAAAGCCTGTCTCGACTGGAGCGTTCGGCGTCACCACCTTGCGGGCACCCTGGGCGCCACGCTGCTCGACTACTGCTACGAGAAAAAATGGGCCAGTCGTGAGCAAGGCACACGCATCATCAAATTTACGGCTGCCGGGGAACGAAATTTTCGCAGCAGTCTGCTTGGGTGACGACCTGCACCTTAACCCGATAGCTAGACGTCAACGATAAAGTTGTCGGCGAACTCGCTGTTAGGCTCGGCCGGATATCCGCGAGGATTCGCGATAATGCGGGTGTCGCCGACCTTGTAGTCCTGCTGATCGTGAATGTGTCCATGAATCCACATGGCAACACTGTTTTCTTCGATGATCGGCTCAAGATCAGATGCATAGGCCGCACCAATAGAGGATCCGGCGTGGCGCTCGGGAATCGATCTGGGACTTGGAGCATGATGACTGATGACGACCGTTTTGCGGTCGTTATAGTTCTCGACTTTTTCACGCAACCAGTCGACCGACGTTTGATGCAGCTTGGCGCAGTCCGTAAACTTGAGCTTTCGATGACCGGGACTCACGCGAATCTTGCGATAGTCGTTCATGCGTTCTTCGGCTTTGGCGCCAGCAACCTTCATATTGCCTTTGAGACGAAAATCCGTCCACAGCGTGCACCCTAAAAATGTCACACCATCGATGACCAGTTCATCGCGCTCAAGAATCTTGATATTGCTGCCAGCGGTCAGGAACTTGAGTTTGGCGGCGTGACCCGGGAAAGCCTGGCCGTAGTACTCGTGATTGCCGAGGACATAGATAACGGGTGTCTTCTTAAAGTGCTTGCGCGCCCAGCGCACGCCTTCGTTGCCAACGTGTATGTCGCCGGCGAGCACAATCACATCCGCGTCCGTTTGAGGCGGGTCAAACGGAGCGAACTCGAGGTGTAAATCACTCATCACGTGCAGGCGCATTGGATCAGTATGGCAGCCGGTTGCAGATTCGCCGCCGATTTGCGCCAATTTCCCGATGCCGTGAACCGGGACCTGCTCAGACAGACAGTATCGGGACTTCTTCCCGTGTGCCCGCGCTCCAGGCCGGTGCGGGAACCGACGTCACACCGATAAGGCTGTCCGTTTGTGGACAACCCTGGGTCCGGACGCGCGGCGTATTCAGAAAATACCCAGCTCCAGCCGCGCGGCCTCGCTGATTCGATCTTTGGTCCAGGCAGGTTCCCAGACCAGCTCGACACAGGCGCTGGCGACGCCTTCGACCTTGCTGACGGCGTTCTCGACAGTGCCCGGAAATGTCTGCGCAACCGGACAGCCGGGAGTGGTCAGCGTCATGTCAACCTTGACGTTCGCGTCGTCGTCAACGTCGACCTTGTAGATCAATCCGAGATCGTAGATGTTGACCGGCAGTTCGGGGTCGTAAATTTCACGCAACGCCAGCACCACCTGTTCTTCCAGAATCTGTTTTTCAAGTGGCGCGTCCGAGGCGGTCCTGACGACCTCGGGCTCGGCCGGCATATCCGCATCGAGCGCGTTACCCTGCATGAAGCGATTCACAAAATCGTCAGCGTATTGTGTGTCGCCTGTCGATGCTTCCGGTTTTTTGCTGGAGTTGTCAGACATTGTTCTACTCGGTTGTTACCGGTTCTTCGGACTCGTCTATTGCCGCCCGCACGGTGTGCCAGGCCAGAGTCGCGCACTTGACCCTGGACGGGTATTCGGCGACGCCACCAAGCACTCGCAGTTTGTCAAAGTCTTCAAGCGAATCGTCGCCATCACCTTCGCCGGTGACCATGCCATGAAAGCTGTCGAAGTAGATCTGAGCTTCTTCGGCGGTCTTGCCCTTGATGATACTGGTCATGATTGAAGCCGACGCCGTCGAAATGGCGCAGCCGTTGCCTTCAAATGACACGTCCGCAATCCGACCGTCGTCGTCGAGAACCATGTACAGCTTCAGTTGATCACCGCACAGCGGGTTGTAGCCCTGGGCTGTTCGATTGGGGTTTTCGAGCGCACCGTAGTTTCTGGGGTTACGGTTGTGGTCGAAAATCACCTCCTGGTAGAGGTTTCTCAAATCATCCATCATCGACTCATGCTCATGTCTGTGGTGTAACCCGACCTGTTGTCGTCGAGCCCCTGTTGTTTCTGTTCCGGGTTTTCAATTCGGGGGTTGTTCTGCTCGGGCGACTACCGCCTGAACATTTTCATGACTTCGTCGATACCATCAAACAGACGATCAATGTCCTGGCGATTATTGTAAATGCCCAGCGACGCACGCGTCGTTGCCGGCACTCCAAAAAACTGCATGACAGGTTGCGCGCAGTGATGACCGGTGCGAACAGCAACGCCCTGATGATCCAGCATCGTGCCGATGTCGTGTGGGTGAACCCCCTCGAGAGCGAACGACAGAATGCCCGCTTTGTCGGGAGCATTACCGAACACCGTCATTTCACTACGCTCGGCTGCACGACTCAACGCATAGGACAGGACGCTGTGTTCATGTGCCGCGACCGCCTCCAGACCGATATCGAGGAGATAGTCCGCCGCCACGCCCATGCCGATGGCATCAGCGATATTCGGTGTTCCCGCCTCGAACTTGAAAGGCAGGTCGTTATAGATCGTGCCGTCAAACGTCACGCTCTTGATCATGTCGCCGCCGCCCTGCCAGGGCGGCATCGCGTCGAGCAGCGACTCCTTGCCGTACAGCACGCCGATGCCTGTCGGGCCATAGATCTTGTGACCGGAGAACGCGTAGAAATCAACGTCCAGCGCCTGAACGTCAACCGACATATGCGGCGTCGACTGGGCACCGTCGGCAACAACGATCGCACCTGCATCATGGGCGAGGCGAACAATTTCAGCGAGCGGATTCACCGTGCCAAGCGCGTTGGCCACATGCGTGATCGCAACAACGCGTGGCTTGCCTTCGAGAAGTTTTTTGAACGCCTGCATGTCGAGCACGCCGTCCTGATCCATCGGGATCTTGCGAACGGTTGCGGATTTTTCCGCAGCCAGCATCTGCCACGGGACGATGTTCGAATGATGCTCCATTTCAGAGACCAGCAGATCATCGCCTTCTTTTATATTGGCGCGGCCCCAGCTCTGGGCGACCAGATTCAAAGCTTCTGTGGTGCCGCTTGTGTATATGATTTCGCGATCGCTCGCCGCGTTGACAAATTTCTGAATGGAAACTCGTGACGCGTCATATTTGACCGTCGCGCGCTCGCTCAGGGTGTGCACACCCCGGTGAACGTTTGAGTGATCGTTTCTGTAGTAGTGGTCAACGGCCTCGATAACAACGTTCGGCTTTTGAGCACTGGCACCGCTGTCCAGATACACCAGCGAGTGCCCGTGTACTTTCTGATCCAGCGCCGGGAACTGGCCCCGGATGCTGTCGATGTCGAAATCGGCGTTTAACTTGTTCGATGCAATCGCCATCACTGCTGGTCCTCGAAAATACTCTGCGCCTCGGCAAGTTCCGGCGCGAGCCGCGAACGCACCGCCAACTCAATGGCTTTACGAAGTGGATCATTATCGAGCTCAACCAGAGCCTCGCTCGCAAACGCGACGGTCAGCATCCCGCGTGCTTCATCATCACCGATGCCGCGACTTTTGAGATAGAAAACCGAGTTCTCGTCGAGTTGTCCAACCGTTGCACCGTGAGCGCATTTGACGTCATCGGCGTAAATCTCAAGCTGGGGCTTGCTGTCGGACTCCGCATATTCTGACAGCAGCAAACTTTGATTGGACTGCTGCGCGTCTGTCTTCTGTGCGTCTACGGCCACAAACACGCGTCCGTGGAAAATACTGCGAGAACGGTCGTCGAGAACGCTTCGATAATGTTCGCGACTTGTGCCGTGTGGTTCGTGATGCTCGATACGCGTGAAGTTATCGACATGGGTTTTGCCCTGCCCGATAACAACGCCATCGAGCTGGCAGTCCGCACCCTTACCGTTGAGCGCAACCACGAGATCGTTTCTGACGACATTGCCGCCCAGTGACGCGGTTGCATTTCGATATCGACCGTCCGCGGCCACACCCACATAGCTGCCGCCGACGTGTGACGATGCCGCGTTTTCTTCCTGAATTCGGTAGTGCGAAAGACTCGCATTCGCGCCAACCGAAATTTCACTGATTACGCTGGTGAGTCCCGAGGCATTTTCGTCAACGCTGACAAATCGCTCAATGACCGTAGCGCGGCTGCCCTGATCGAGATGAATGACGTTGCGAGCAAATCGCGAGCGTTCACTGCCGGTAGAGAGATAAACCAGCTCAATGGGCGTCAACAGATCGGCGTTCTTGCCGAATCGAATGACGCACCCGTCATCCAGCAGGGCGCTGTTGATGGCCGTAAATCCATGGGCATGGTTACCGATTCGATCACCCACAAGCCCTTTGACCAGACTCGAGTCTCGTTTTAGAACGCTGGCCAGATTTTCCACCAGCATGTCGCTGGAATTGATGTGGCCATCGGACAGCTTTGCCGAAAACTGTCCGTCAACAAATACAAGCCGAATCGTCACCAGATCCGGGATTCGCGCCGGCACCGCGGGGACGCTGCCCTGTGCACCGACCGACTCTGCGAGAACCGGCTGTGGAAACTTGCGAGCAAGGCCGCGCAGATTGGTATAGCGCCAGTCCTCCATGGTTGCCGTTGGCAACCCGCGTTCTCCAAATTCCTTCGCGGCGTTTTTGCGAAACGCATCAACCCAGTCGACGCCGTTGCCGGCGAGGGTTACATCACGCGCAACTTCCAGGAGCTGCTGTTCTGCCGAAATTGCCATCGTCACCCCGCCTGTGCCAGCTGCTCAACCCAGCCGTAGCCTTCGCGTTCAAGCTCCAGAGCGAGATTCTTGTCACCGGACTTGACGATTTTGCCGCCGGAAAGCACGTGCACATGATCCGGCACAATGTAATCGAGCAATCGCTGATAGTGAGTGACGACAATCATCGACCGGTCTTTGCTGCGCAGGGCGTTGACGCCACCCGCGACGACTTTCAGCGCATCGATATCCAGACCGGAGTCGGTTTCGTCGAGCACCGCAAGCGTTGGCTCAAGCATTGCCATCTGCAAAATCTCGTTGCGCTTCTTCTCGCCACCGGAAAAGCCTTCGTTCACCGCCCGGTGCATGAACTCTTCCTTCATCTCCACCAGCTTCAGCTTGGTGCGAATGAGCTTCAGAAAGTCCATGGCATCAAGCTCTTCTTCGCCGCGATGCTTGCGTGCCGCGTTGACCGCCGCTTTGAGAAAGTAGACGTTGCTGACGCCCGGTATCTCAACCGGATACTGGAAAGCGAGAAAAATGCCGTCCCGTGCGCGCTCTTCAGGTTCCAGCTCAAGCAGATCGTTGCCCGCATAGGTAACAGAACCACCCGTGACTTCGTAGCCGTCACGTCCGGCGATTACGTTTGCGAGTGTGCTTTTGCCCGAACCGTTGGGCCCCATGATGGCGTGGACTTCGCCGCTTCCAATCTCGAGGTTGATGCCTTTGAGGATTGGCTTGCCGTCCACGTCCGCGCTTAAATTTTTGATACTGAGCATGTCTTTATCTTTCTGCGTTGTTGTTCTTGTTGTGATGGTTCGATTTGCGTGGTGCTGCGCGGGCGTCAGCCCACCGAACCTTCCAGACTGATCTCAAGGAGCTTCTGGGCCTCTACCGCGAACTCCATCGGCAGTTCGTTGAAAACCTCCTTGCAGAATCCATTGACGATCAGGTTGACCGCGTCTTCTTCATCCAGGCCGCGCTGCTTGCAGTAAAACAGCTGATCCTCACCGATCTTGGATGTCGTAGCCTCGTGTTCAACCTTGGCTGTCGGGTTCTTCACCTCGACATAGGGAAACGTGTGCGCACCACATTCATCGCTCATCAACAGCGAATCACACTGCGTGTAGTTGCGGGCATTGTCGGCGCCGGGCGTGACCCGAACCAGGCCACGATAGGCGTTGTGTGCCTTACCAGCTGATATGCCTTTGGAGATAATCGTGCTCGACGTGTTCTTGCCGACATGGATCATCTTGGTGCCGGTGTCCGCCTGCTGATAGTTGTTCGTCAGGGCAACGCTGTAAAATTCGCCAACGGAGTTGTCACCCTCAAGAATGACGCTCGGATACTTCCACGTAATTGCGGAGCCCGTCTCGACCTGGGTCCATGAAATCTTCGCGTTGTTCCCACGACACGCGCCGCGCTTGGTGACAAAGTTGTAAATGCCACCCTTGCCATTCTCATCCCCGGGGTACCAGTTCTGAACGGTCGAATACTTGATTTCTGCGTCACCCATGGCGACCAGCTCGACCACAGCAGCGTGCAGCTGATTCTCGTCACGCATCGGCGCGGTACAGCCTTCGTTGTAGCTCACATAGGAGCCTTCGTCGGCGATGATCAGCGTGCGCTCGAACTGTCCGGTGTTTGAGGCGTTTATTCGAAAGTACGTCGACAGCTCCATCGGGCAGCGAACCCCTTTGGGGATATAGACGAACGAGCCATCCGTAAACACGGCCGAGTTGAGCGCCGCGTAGTAGTTGTCCGCTACCGGCACAACCGAGCCGAGATACTTCTTGATCAGTTCCGGGTGTTCCTTGACCGCTTCGGAGAACGAGCAGAAGATCACGCCCGCCTTTGCAAGCGTATCCTTGAAAGTCGTCGCAACTGAAACACTGTCGAAGACCGCATCAACCGCAACGCCAGCCAGCATCTGTTGCTCAATCAGCGGAATCCCGAGCTTGTCGTAGGTCTCGAGGAGTTTGGGGTCAACCTCATCCAGACTTTTCGGCTTGTCCGCGTCGCTCTTGGGCGCTGAGTAGTAGCTGATGGACTGATAGTCGATAGGTTCGTAGTTGACGTGAGCCCACTCGGGATTCTTCATCTCGAGCCACTGCTGATAGGCGGCCAGGCGCCACTCTCGCATGAAGTCTGGCTCATCCTTAATGTCCGAGAGCTTGTTAATGACGCCTTCATCCAGTCCGGGCGGAAGCGTCTCGGCTTCGATGTCGGTGACAAAACCTTCTTTGTAGTCGCGGGAAATTCGCCGATCGATTTCTGATGCTGTGCTGCTCATATTCGTTTGCCGTAATTATTCTTGTTTTAACTTTGATCTTCTGTCGTGAGAGATCGCGGATCGAGCTACTGCAAGGTGGAGGGCGGCGCTACTTCGTGTCGCGCCTCCTGACGTGCGGCGACCTGGCAAACACCAGGACGTGTGACGAGCTCACCCAGCGTGATGCCATCGAGAAATTCGAAAACGCGCTGACTGAGGTCGGTCCAGAGATCGTGACTGAGGCAGCGTTCACCACCCTGACAGTCTTCTTTGCCACCGCATTGCGTCACGTCGACGCGCTCATCAACCGCGGTAACAATTTCGGCCACCGAGATCATGTCGGCATCCCTGGCGAGCCGATAGCCGCCGCCGGGACCGCGCACGCCTTTGACAAGGCCCTGTTTGCGCAACTTGGCAAAAAGCTGCTCGAGATAAGACAGCGAGATATCCTGATTACTGGCTATGTCGGCCAGCGTGACCTTGCCGGCCTCGGCGTGAATCGCCAGATCCATCATGGCGGTTACGGCGTAGCGTCCTTTGGTGGTGAGTCGCATAGAGAGATGCCCGTATAGCGTTAAAAGTGTCCGATCGACGGTGGGGGCCGCAGCCCCGACTAATCCTGAGCGGCCGGCTAGGTTATTAAAAACCCAGTGTTGCAGTCAAGATTTATTACGATTGATTTTGGTCTTTGGATCAACAGCTTGGGCTGAATCTTTCGATGGGGGAGCGCTTCGCGTGAGCGTGCTCCGGGCGCTGTATTGCGGGGCCGGCAAACGGGCCCCGTAACGCGTCGGCGGCTTGTGACCCGCCTAAACCGCCGAAGAGCGGGTTTTATCGACCGACAGACATGCGTTTACGGCCACATTGCCGAACATTGTCAACAGAATTCCGGGCAGGCCCGTGGCTATGATCGACGGGCATTAATTCAAAGGAACTGAATCGATGAACAATCCGGTAGCTGCGCTCAAGCGCATTCAGGGCTTTATTCAAGATTGGGAAGACGGGGATTTGAATGCAACGATGTCATGGGTGGCGTGCAAGACGTTCATCCGGGACTTGCGCGAGTACGCGCAGTCAGAAGACATCGAAGGTCGAGTGAATCGACTGAGTTCCCTCGAGGGACATGTTGACGCCATGTTCTCCCCCGAGCAGTGGGACTATGACGCGTTTGAACGGCACAAGAGCTTTGCGATGCAGGATGCGTCACTGCTACAGGACTGGTCCTGCTTCGGCGAACAGTAATCCGAGCGCAACCATCGCGCATCCGCATTCAAGTCAACTGCGCGTCAGTGCCAGAGTCCGGTCAGACGCCACCGGGGTTGATCGGCTACCTGCAGTCCCGCGGGCACAACGTCCGCTGGATTAAGACTGGCGAATGCCGCTATTGAAGTCATCGCGTCATTGCCAGGCGCTTCAAGTGCAAGCAGGCGTTCGATGCGCAACTGTGTGGGCGGGTGTGATCGCGCATGGGAAGGATCAGGCTCCTTGCGACCGGGCAGCATGACGCGTTCGAGCATCTTGCCCTGCACCTGCTGAATTTTCTCAAGCGCGGACGCCAGGGCTCGCGGATTGCCTGTCAGCATCGCCCCGTCAAGATCGGCATCGTACTCGCGGCTTTGTGAAAGTTTCATCTGCAGCGCCGCCGTCAGCTGAGGCGCAAAGAACAGCATCAGCGCGGTGCCCCAGGGCACGCCGGCACCGCCAAAGTTGCCGATGACCAGCAAAATCGCGAGAAAGGGCATAAACCCGGTTATCCGACTGACCATGTCGGCCACGCCCAGCACCAGCGTGTCGTTGTTTTTGATGTGAGCGATCTCGTGCGCGATGACACCGGCAACTTCTTCACTGCTGAGCTTTTTGATCAGACCGTCGAACAGCACCAGAATAGCCGTGTCCTGGGTCCCGGTTGTAAACGCATTCATGATGGGGCTCGGGACGTAGTAAACGTCTGGTGCACGCTCAAGACCGGCACGTCGCGACAGTTCTTCGACCACGTCAAACAGCTGTGGTGCCGAGTCACGGGTGACCGGTTTCGCCTTGTACATTCGCAGCACCATCTGCGGCGCGATCTTTCGGCCCATGGTGACCATCAGTCCGCCCGCAACGATCGCCATGACGAGGCCAACCGGTCCCCACATCACCATGCAGACAACGACCAGAATCAATCCAAGGCCGCCGAGCAGCACGATCGTGTGCCAGAAGTTCTGACGCTGGTGACGATCAATCTGCTGTTGATTCAACGCGGTTTGCACGACTTTGAACTCCCTTTGACGATCAGGCTCGAGGTGAGCGTTGACTGAACCCTCACTTTTTCTCGTGGGGGTCACGTTATCACTGTTCAATGGCCCGTAGACGCGTCCGCACCCCGTGGCGTTAACAACGGGAAAATCTGAACCGATTTTTTATCGTCGCGCCAGGCGACTTAGTTTCTGAAAGTCCTGTAGAGCGCATGGCCACTCAGAAAAACACCGGTGATACCGACGATCCAGCCAGTCACCGACAACGCGCCCGGCGCCGCGGCCAGAACACTTGCGGCAATGATCAGGCCGACGCCGACGATGGCCTGCACCTGATATCTCGATCGGGCGGCGCCTGCCGATGTCGCGCGATCCAGATCGCCTCGGCTGACGAACGCGTCGGGCCCGTCACCGTCCACACGCGACAAAAACGTGTGCGCGACACGGGGCATCTCAGGAATGATAGTTGCCCATCGCGGCGCTTCCTTCTTCAGCGTGTTAACCGCCGCGCGCGGACCGATCTGTTCATTCATCCAGCGCTCAAGATACGGTTTTGCGGTATCCCAGAGATCAAGGTCCGGGTACAGCTGGCGGCCGAGGCCTTCAATCTGCAGCAGCGTTTTCTGCAGCAGCACAAGCTGTGTCTGGACCGGCATCTCGAAACGTCGTGCGGTCTGGAACAGTCGCATGACGAGTTTTCCAAATGAGATCTCGCTGATCGGCTTGGCGAAAATCGGCTCGCAGACCGTGCGAATGGCGGACTCAAAATCTTCTGCGCGAATGTGCGCGGGAACCCAGCCTGCACGCAAATGGGCATCGGCTACCGCGCGATAGTCGCGATTGAAAAATGCCAGAAAATTCTCGGCGAGGTAGCGTTTGTCGGCGTCCGCAAGGGTGCCCATGATGCCAAAATCAATCGCCCGGTATTGACCATCACGAGACACCAGGATGTTGCCCGGATGCATATCGGCGTGAAAGAAACCGTCGCGAAAGGCCTGGGTGAAAAAGATCTCAACACCTTCGTGTGCGAGTTTTTTCATGTCGATGCCAAGAGCACGGAGCTGATCAACTTCGCGAATCGAAATCCCGTCGATCTTTTCCATCACCATGACGTCACGCGTTGTGTGATCAAAATAGACTTCGGGAACATAGATGAGATCTGAGTCTATGAAGTTGGCGCGCATCTGACTGGCGTTGCCCGCCTCTCGCTGCATGTCGAGTTCATCATGAATCGTGCGGTCGTAATCTCGCACGATTTCGACAGGCTTCAATCGATGGGCATCTTTCCAGACCTTTTCGAGTGTTCGCGCCATGGTGTAGAGCAGCTCGAGATCTCTGTCGATAATGTCGACGATGCCGGGGCGCAGAATTTTGACGACGACATCAGTGCCGTCGAGAAGCGTTGCCTCGTGCACCTGAGCAACGCTTGCCGATGCCATCGGTGTGTCGGAAAACGCGGCAAACCTGGCCCCGATCGGTTCGCCAAAACTATCCTCTACAACCCGGCGCGCTTCTGCGCCAGGAAATGGCGGAACCTGATCCTGCAGCGCGATCAGCTCTCGCGAAACGTCATCGGCAAGCAGATCAGGTCGAGTCGACAGCACCTGACCGAATTTGACAAACACCGGCCCGAGCTCTTCAAGAGCGCGCCGTAAACGTTCACCACGATCGACGCTGCTGTCCGCGCGCGATGGCGCGAGCACTTTCAAAGCGAGCCGCGCTGCCGGCTTCAGATCAAGTCCGTCAAGAAATTCGCCGAGGCCATGACGATTGATGACAGAAAGGATACGGCGAATTCGTCCCAGCCCACGAAGCATTTATGTTTTCCTCCGGGCTGCGACTGATTCAATCCGTCGCTCGAGCGCGTCTACCGACGCTCTCAGGTCGTCAACGTCATCCATGAATCGATGCATGTCCTCCGGCGAGACAAGCTGGTCACTGTCCTCACGCAGAAATTCGCCGATATTGGCCTGCAGTCGCTCGCCACCGTCTTTGAAAAATTCTCGGCCCTGTTTGAATATTCTGCCGAGCTGGTAGGCCGGCGCGCCGCCGATATAGCGGGCGAGCTCGTCTTCAAAATCGATATCCAGCTCTTTCATCAGCATGGAAAATTTCTGCGCAAGCTCGACATCACCATCAATGCTGATTCCTGCACTCATTGCCGTCATCGGGTCGGACGCCATGAACGCGCGGGCAAAGGCAAAAGGTGACCCTGAAAGGACGGCGTCAGCCGAGACCTGGGCCAGGTCCGGGGTGACACGATCAACCTGAACTCCCGCTGCCGTAAACGTAAATCGGGCCGGGTCGGGGAAGCCGCTTACGACGAGATCGATAGTTTGCCCCGTCAGTGGATCAAGCTTGCTCGCCGCGGCTGGATCCATGGTGAGCAACCGATTCGTCGCGGTCTCGATGATACGGTCAAGCATTTCAGAACTTGACGCCAACGTGCAGTGCGACCACGCCACCAGTGAGGTTGTGGTAGTCGACCTTGTCGAAACCTGCATCGAGCATGCGCTGTTTCAATTCTTCCTGGTCCGGATGTTTGCGAATCGACTCGACCAGATACTGATAGCTTTTAGCGTCGCCCGTTACGGCCTGCCCGAGACGCGGCAACACGTTAAACGAGTAGGCATCATAGATCCGGTTCATGGCCGGCGACACCGGTTTTGAGAACTCAAGAACAAGCAGTTTCCCGCCCGGTTTAAGGGCACGGTACATCGAGGCGAGGGCGGTATCGATCCGGGTCACGTTGCGTAAACCAAACGCAATACACACTCGATCGAAACTGTCTTCGGCGACGCTGAGATTCTCGGCATCGGTCAACAGGAAGCTGACGTTGTCCACAATCCCCGCATCGACGAGTCGACGCCTGCCTTCGGCAAGCATCGATGAGTTGATATCGGAAAGAACAACGTGTCCCGTCGGACCGACACGTTGGGCAAACCGGATCGCCATGTCACCACTGCCGCCCGCAACGTCGAGTATTCGATGACCGGCCCGGACGCCGCTGATGCCAAGCGTGTAATCCTTCCACACCCGGTGAATGCCGAACGACATGAGGTCGTTCATTACGTCGTATCGGCTTGCTACCGAGTGAAAGACTTCACCGACAAGGCCCGCCTTGTCTCGTTCATCGACTTCTCGAAATCCAAAATTTGCGCGACCGGAATCGTTGGCTTCAGTCATTGTCAGATTTTGATTTCAGTTCCGCCTGCCGCGGCAGAGTGATCGTCACCGGATTTGCGCTTGTGACCCGCGGCCGCAAGATCTGCAAGGTACTTCGCAAAATACTCGTCTTTGTTGCGACCGAGATCGTGCAGCAAGTCCCATGAGTAGAGGCCCGAGTCATGACCATCATCGAAAACGAGTCGGACCGCGTAGTGTCCGACCTGCTCGATATTGACGATGTTGACGTTTTCCTTGCCCAGCTGCAGGACTTCCTGCCCGGGACCGTGGCCTCGCACTTCCGCCGACGGGGAAAGGACTCGCAAGTACTCACAGGGCAGTTCAAATCGCTGTCCATCGTCAAACGCTATCTCCAGCACCCGGGACTGCTGATGCAGTTTGATATCGACGGGCTTGGGACGTTGTTCAGACATATGGACTCACTGCGCCGGCGTATTTGCCCGACCTGTGTTAGCGGCGCTTTTTCTTGGCGGCCTTTTTCTTGGCTGCTTTTTTCGCGGTCTTCTTTGCGGCCTTCTTCTTGGAGACTTTCTTTGCCACTTTCTTGGTAACTTTCTTCGCTACTTTTTTCGCCGCTTTCTTGGCTACTTTCTTCGCGGCTTTCTTGGCTACTTTTTTCGTGGTCTTTTTGGTGACTTTCTTTGTAACCTTTTTCTTGGCAGCTGCCTTCTTTTTCTTCAGCGCGGCGGCGGCCTTTTTCTTCTTCATTGCCTCGGCTTTCTTTTTCGCCATTTCCTTTTTCTTGGCGATAACTTTCTTTTTCTTCTCGGCAGCGGCCTTTTTCTTTGCGGCGATTTTCTGTTTCTTGATGGCGTCAGCAGCCTTTTTCTTGGCAGCGGCGATTTTCTTCTTTTCAGCAAGCTTGCGCTTTTCTTCCCGGGCTTTTTCTGCCGCGGCCTTCTTTTCCGCACGCAGTCGCTCGGCCTCGGCCTTTTTCTCCTGCTTGAGGCGCTCGGCTTCCAGCTTGGCTTCTTCCTTGCGCTTGGCTTCCTCGGCCGCGGCAATCTCTTCAGCGGATGGCGGCAGAACGATTCGAATTGGCTCAGGCGCCTTGGGTTCAGCGTGGCTGCCGCGGGCACCCAGCGGTCGCAGATCAGCATCGATGACGTCGCAGATCTTCAGCGTAATTTCGTCTGATTTACCGCTGCCCTTAACGGTGCGCAGCTTCTGTTGAGCGCGATAGTAGACAATCAGCGGCTCGGTTTCTGCCTGGTACGTTTCGAGTCGTGCTTTGACCAGTGTCTCGTTGTCGTCCTCGCGCTTGGTAAGCTTGCTTTCGCCACACGCGTCGCATGTGCCGGCGGTTTTGGGTTTGCGGGTGTACTCGTTGAATATCTCGCCGCAGTTGGCGCAGATCAGTCGGCCCGTAATCCGCTTCATCAACTCGCGTGGCTCGACATGAACGTTCAGCGCGATCTGGATCTTGCGGCCGAGACCGTCGAGCAACCGGTCGAGCGCCTGAGCCTGCGGGATATTGCGCGGGAATCCGTCCAGAAGAAATCCGGGCTTGGTGTCAGCTTCCTGAAGACGTTGTTCGATGAGCTCAAGCACCAGATCATTCGCCACCAGCTCCCCGGTCTCCATCGCCGTTTTAGCCTGTTTGCCGATCTTGGTTTTCGCCTGGATTGCCGCGCGCAGCAGATCACCCGTAGAGATCTGCGGAACGTTGTATTTTTCGGACAGCTTTCGGGACTGGGTCCCTTTACCGGAGCCGGGCGCTCCAAGCAGGACGATTCGCATGGTCTTTAACAACCTGAAAGTATAATTAGATCAAGGGGTTATGGCCGAGTTCTGTGACAGATCCCGGGCACAAGGGGGCGTAAGGTACCGTCTGCAGGCAGGGGCGTCAAACTGACCCGGGACAGTGCATCGCCGGCGGTACGAGATACCAAGGCTGCCTCGTTCGGTGTGGGACAATCCTCGACCCGCGGCTCAACGCCGACTACCCCACGGTCTACGCAGACTGACGACTCAAATTAACCTTATCGGGAGATCCCTGTGGCCAGCGCCAAGAATGCATTTTACGCCCAGTCAGGCGGCGTCACCGCTGTCATCAACGCCACCGCCTGCGCGGTGATCGAGACAGCGCGAAAGAACAAGAAACACATCAACAAGGTTTACGCCGGACGCGACGGGATTATCGGCGCTCTGACTGAAAATCTGATCGACACAAGCGCGGAAACGCCCGCCGCTATCGCTGCGTTGAAAAACACTCCCGGTGGCGCTTTTGGCTCGTGCCGCTACAAGCTCAAAAGCCTCGAAGAGAACCGTGCGGAGTACGAAAGGCTTATAGAAGTCTTCGCCGCACACAACATCGGCTACTTCTTTTATAACGGCGGTAACGACTCAGCAGACACCGCCTACAAGGTTTCGCAACTTAGCGGTGCGCTGGGATATGACCTCAAGTGCATCGGTGTACCCAAGACGGTCGACAACGATCTGCCGATCACCGACAACTGCCCGGGCTTTGGCTCTGTTGCGAAATACGTTGCAACCTCGATGCTTGAAGCATCACTGGACGTCGCCTCCATGTCGACGACGTCAACAAAAGTCTTTGTCATGGAAGTCATGGGACGTCACGCGGGCTGGATTGCAGCGGCCGGCGGCCTCGCCGCCAAGAAACCGGGCGACCCGCCGCAGATTATTCTGTTCCCCGAAGTAGAGTTCAACCAGGACGCGTTCCTCGCCAAGGTCGAGGCATCCGTTGCCAAGCACGGCTTCTGCAGCATTGTTGTGTCAGAAGGCGTACGCAATCCCGACGGATCGTTTCTTGCCGAGGGAGGCACGGTCGACGCATTCGGTCACAAGCAGCTTGGCGGCGCCGCCCCGGTTGTGGCCCAGATCGTGCAGGACAATCTCAAGCTCAAGCATCACTGGGCAGTTGCCGATTACCTGCAGCGTTCTGCGCGCCATGTCGCCTCAAAAACTGACCTCGAGCACGCCTACGCGGTTGGCAAGGCCGCCGTTCAGTATGCCGTTAAAGGCAAGAACTCGGTCATGCCGGCAATCATCCGAACATCAAACTCACCGTATCGCTGGCGCATCGAGCCGGTCGAGCTGTCGCGTGTGGCTAACGTCGAAAAGACTGTTCCCGCAGGTTTTATCAGCAAGGACGGTTTTGGCATCACCAAAAAGTGTCGTGACTATCTGACGCCGCTTATCAAAGGCGAAGCCCCGCCACCTTACAAAAACGGTCTGCCGGTCTACGTCAAACTCAAGAACAAGGCTGTCAGGAAAAAATTGAAGCAGAAATTCGAGGTGTAGATCGAACGTGTTTTAAGAACGTGCGCACTGGCAGGCCGCGATCAAAGTTATGTGACAGCAAAGTGGTCTAGAAAGTCGGTCCGGTCTGAGAATCCCTCGGTCACAAAAAAACCCGCGTCGCAAGTGACGCGGGTTTTTCTTTGGCCGTTGCGTGTGATTATGAAAGCAGTGGTGCGATCACGAGAGACACGATTGCCATTACGTTGATGAGAATGTTCATCGAAGGACCGGACGTATCCTTGAACGGATCGCCAACGGTGTCGCCAACGACAACGGCGGCGTGGGTATCGGTACCCTTGCCACCCAGGTTGCCTTTCTCAACATACTTCTTCGCGTTGTCCCAGGAACCACCGGCGTTAGCCATGGTCAGTGCCAGCAGCACACAACCGAGCAACGCGCCGGCGAGCATGCCGCCAAGCGCAGCTGCCCCGAGAGAGAGACCCACAACGACCGGTGCGAGTACGGCCAGCAGACCCGGCAGCACCATCCGCTTCAGAGCGGCCTTGGTCGCGATGTCGACACAACGCTCGGTGTCAGGTTCCGCCGTACCTTCGAGAAGGCCCGGGATTTCCTTAAACTGTCGGCGAATCTCCTTGATCATGTCGAAGGCTGCACTGCCGACCGCACGCATGGTGATCGAGCCGACCAGGAACGGGAATATGCCGCCAAGGAACATGCCAGCCAGCACCGTTGGATCACTGATCTCGAGCGAAAACCCTTCGATGCGCAGAGACACTGTTTCGATGTAGGCCGAGATGATCGCCAGCGCTGCCAGCGCGGCTGCGCCGATTGCAAAACCCTTGCCGATTGCGGCCGTGGTGTTGCCAACTTCGTCAAGACCGTCCGTGATTTCGCGAACGTCTTCGCCGAGGCCCGCCATTTCTGCGATGCCGCCAGCGTTGTCGGCAACCGGACCATACGCGTCAATCGCCATGGTAATGCCGACCGTAGCAAGCATGCCCACCGCCGCGATTCCCACGCCGTACAGGCCGGTCGCTGCGGTCGAAATCAGGATGATCGCGACGATGACCAGCACCGGAACCGTCACCGACTCCATGCCGACCGCCAGACCCTGAATCATCACCGTGGCCGGTCCTGTTTCGCCAGCCTTCGCAATGTCGCGAACAGGCTTGCCGGCGGTGTAGTACTCGGTCACAAGACCAATCAACGTACCGCCAACTGCACCCACAAGCACCGCAATCCAGACGGTGAACGCGGTCATCAGTGTTGTGAGAATCAACGCCAGCAGCACAAAGATGGCCGCCGCACCGATGGTGCCGTAGCGAAGCGCGACTTCAGGCGACTTCGAAGAGAACTGACGCACGATGAAGATGCCGGCGATCGAACAGAGGATGCCGAGAGATGCGAGCGCCAGCGGCAGAAACATCAGCGTCGCCTGATTGCCTCCCAGCGCGTCAATCGCGACCGGGGCAAGCGTGGAGGCGATCGCGATGGTTGCGATCATCGATCCACAGTAGGACTCAAAGATGTCTGATCCCATACCGGCAACGTCACCGACGTTGTCACCAACGTTGTCGGCAATCACGCCCGGGTTTCTCGGATCGTCTTCAGGAATACCCGCTTCGATCTTGCCGACGAGGTCGGCGCCGACGTCCGCGCTCTTGGTGAAGATACCGCCACCAACACGCGAAAAAAGCGCAACGGAAGAAGCGCCCATGCCGAAGCCGTGGATCGTGTGCGCGCCTTCGGGTGTTCCGCCGAAGATGAGATAGAGCAGTCCAAGGCCGAGCAGGCCCATCGCGGCAACGGTAAGGCCCATGACTGAGCCACCGAAGAATGCGACGGTGAGTGCTTCAGCCTGACCGCTGGACGCAGCAGCGGTGGTGGTTCTTACGTTGGCTTTGGTCGCCGCAAACATGCCGGCGTATCCAGCGGCAGCCGAACAGGCCGCACCAACCAGAAACGCAAACATCGTGCCGAAGCCCAGCCAGATCCAGCAGGCGATCGCCACGACGGCGACAAAGATGCCAAGAATCTGATACTCGGCGCGCATGAACACCATGGCGCCCTTGTGAATCTGATCGCCAATCGATGCGACCTTGCCGGTGCCGCCGTCGTAGGCGAGTACCATCTTGTAGAGGTAGAAAGCAGCCCCGAGCCCGAGGATTCCCAGGACAAAGGGGATGAGTGCTTCAGAAGCCATGATGATCCCTGTGTAGGTTAGTCAGGTGAGTTTTAACGTGGAAAATTAGCTTGGCGGAG
>CALHMG010000185.1 GCA_938034705.1 uncultured Gammaproteobacteria bacterium | reverse complement strand
ACAATCGGCCGCACGGCTGCGGGTTGTGGGCTTCCACAATCAGCTGCCAGTACTACCTGTGCGAGCTACAGTTGCCACATGTGAACGCCTTGCCTTGGTTGTACCCATGTGTGTACTGCTGTGTACCGCTTGTTACCACTTAAAATAAATCTGTCGTCATGGCCGTCAGCCATCTGCCGGCCCGGCTGACGCCCGGCCATGGCATCGCGCAACGGCTTCATCAGCATGCTGCTGGTGTCAGCCGGTGCCCCGGGTCTGCGCCGCCTTGCCTGGCGCAGTCAACGCCGCACGGGGTTGACCCGCACCGTCAGCCTGCACAGATCACCGGGCCGGCCTCCTGAGCCGCTCCCGTTCGCCTGCCGTGGGGCCGCAAAGCCTCAAACGATCAGAACGACCCGAAGGAGGTTTTTTGTTACTCCCCGTACAGAAATACGACGGTGCGATTTCGGGTCAGCCCGGACTTCGGTTCGCCGCTGTGGTGCTGTTCACCGGCAGCGTTACGGCCCGCGCTGAGACCGGAATTATGTCAGAGACAAACGGGAAAACAGCTATGAAAACAGTGAAATACCGTAGACACCACGCTTTTTAACCCGACGACATCTGACAATTGCTAAGCCAATACGACGAAACCCCGTTCCGATATACGGAACGGGGTTCTTTTTACGGCATACCCGGTCTTAATGCGTACGGGGCAGTCGATCTCCAGGCTTGGCGGGGCTTGCGCCCTCGTCAATGGTCTCGGACTCATCCGAGCGGCCTTTGACCCGGCTGTGGCCTTCGATGGTCGGCGATCGCTCGAACGCGATCTCAAGCACATCGTCGATCCACTGAACCGCCTTGATCTCGAGGTTGTCCTTGATGTTCTGCGGAATGTCCGCGAGATCCTTTTCGTTATCTCGAGGAATCATCACCGTCTTGATACCGCCACGATGAGCCGCGAGCAGCTTTTCCTTCAAGCCCCCGATCGGCAGGACCTCACCACGCAGGGTGATTTCACCCGTCATGGCGACATCGGATCGGACGGGGATATCGGTTATGGCCGACAGAATCGCCGTGCACATCCCGATACCCGCACTCGGTCCATCTTTAGGGGTCGCACCTTCCGGCACGTGCACGTGGACGTCCTGCTTTTGATAAAAGTCTTCTTCAATGCCGAACGACTCTGCACGACTGCGAATTACCGTCATCGCCGCGTGAATCGATTCCTGCATCACGTCACCGAGCTTGCCGGTGTAGTTGTGCTTGCCCTTGCCTGGCACCACAACCGCTTCGATCGAGAGCAGTTCACCGCCAACTTCGGTCCACGCAAGACCCGTCACCTGGCCAACGCGATTTTCTTCTTCGGCCTCACCATAACGGTACTGGCGTACGCCAAGGTAGTCGCCGAGATTGTCGGCAGTTACCGCAACCGACTCCTTGTCCTTGTTCACCAGAAGCTCACGCGCGATCTTGCGAAAGACCTTGGATACTTCTCGCTCAAGACCGCGAACTCCTGACTCTCTGGTGTAGTAGCGCACCAGGTCGGTGAGAGCAGCGTCATCGATGCTGACCTCGTTCTCGTCAAGGCCGTTGTTCTTCAGCTGCTTGGGAACCAGATAACGACGCGCAATCGACACCTTCTCGTCTTCGGTATAGCCGGAGATACGAATCACTTCCATTCGATCCAGCAGCGGCCCGGGAATGTTCAGCGTGTTCGCCGTCGCAACAAACATGACTTCTGACAGATCGTAGTCGACCTCGAGGTAGTGATCGCCAAACGCATTGTTCTGCTCAGGATCGAGTACCTCAAGCAGTGCCGAGGATGGATCGCCCCTGAAATCTGTAGACATCTTGTCGACCTCGTCGAGCATGAAAAGCGGATTACGCGTTTTCACCTTCGACATGTTCTGTATCACCTTGCCAGGCAATGACCCGATGTAGGTGCGTCGGTGTCCACGAATTTCCGCTTCGTCTCGCACGCCGCCGAGCGACATGCGAATAAATTTGCGATTGGTCGCCTTGGCAATCGACTGACCGAGCGATGTTTTACCGACGCCCGGAGGTCCAACGAGGCAGAGAATCGGGCCTTTGATCTTCTTGATGCGCTGCTGCACGGCGAGGTATTCAAGAATCCGTTCTTTTACTTTTTCCAGACCAAAATGGTCTTCGTCGAGCACCGCTTCGGCGGCATCAAGATCCTTGCGTGTTTTGCTTCGCTTCTTCCACGGCACCTGGACCAGCCAGTCAATGTAGTTGCGAACAACCGTCGCTTCAGCCGACATCGGCGACATCATCTTCAGCTTCTTGAGTTCAGCGTCGGCCTTTTCTTTGGCCTCTTTCGACATGCCCGCCTCTTCGATCTTGCGGGTGAGGTCTTCCAGTTCGTTCGGTGCGTCGTCGAGATCACCGAGTTCTTTCTGAATGGCTTTCATCTGCTCATTCAGATAGTACTCGCGCTGACTTTTCTCCATCTGCTTCTTCACCCGACCTCGGATGCGCTTCTCTACCTGAAGCAGATCGATTTCAGATTCCATGACGCCGAGGATATGTTCGAGGCGCTCACGCGTATCGACCATTTCGAGAATGCTCTGTTTATCCTCGATTCGCAGACTGAGGTGGGCCGCGATGGTATCGGCAAGGCGCCCGGGGTCTTCCAGGCCAGAAAGCGATGAAAGAATTTCCGGTGGAATCTTGTTGTTGAGTTTGACGTACTGGTCGAACTCCGACAGCACGGTGCGCATCAGAACCTCGGCTTCGCGCTCCGAAATATCCGATGTAGAGAGCGGCTCGGTTTTCGCAGTGAACATCGAATCGATTTCCTCGAAACCGACGATGGATACTCGACGCTCGCCTTCCACAAGCACCTTGACCGTACCGTCCGGCAGCTTGAGCAGCTGCAGAATACTGGCGATCGTACCGATGTCGTAAATGCTCGACGGAGACGGCTCGTCTTCCGATGCATCTTTCTGGGCGATCAGAACAATCTGCTTGCCGGCCTCCATGGCCTGCTCCAGCGCCTTGATCGATTTCTCGCGACCGACAAAAAGCGGAATGACCATGTATGGAAATACGACCACATCGCGAAGAGGCAGAACGGGGAACGTGCCAGCACCGCTTCCGGAGCCGTGCCCTGACCCGCCGCCGGAATCATTTCCGGACTCATTGCCGGACTCATCAGATGGATTGTCGTTCGATGTGTTGTCGTCGCTCATGCCTGTCCTTTATTTGCCACATTGTCGGCCGCGTGGTGTGCGCATACAGGTGCATACGTCGGCCATGACCCAAGAGATCTGTCGGGCCTCTCGGGATCCGTCAGAGATCTTTTACCAGCGAAACCCCGGACACTTATTCCAGAGGTTCCCTCACAACCTGCCCGTCGACCCGCGTTGGATCGTTTTGAATCATCTTGAGTCGAGGCGGCTGCTATTGATAAGTGTTGACTACTGAACGCATTCCCGCCAGTTACTATGCGACCCGCGGTAAAGCCTTTCAATCATGAAAAAAATCGGGTAATTGCCGTTTTACTGTGCAGTTTGGGCGTGCAGAGTGCCAGCTATCCGTCGGAAGTTTGGCTACGGCCAGTCACCGTTACCGGGGTTCGACCGAGTTCCCCTTTATCAACCAACTATCAACCAACCGGCAGCTGAGGTTATGTCGATATCGTCAGCCGATCGGTTGAGGGAATGGCGCATCGGGTCGCGCTAGCCGGTCGAGTCGCCGGAGGCGCAACCGCCGGGTGTGGTTAACCCGACGCGTTGCGCTGCTCGTTTTCTTCGTAGATGTACAGCGGACGAGCGCCTTCGCTGATGACGCTGGCATCAACGATCACTTTCTTCACGCCATCCATCGATGGCAGCTCGTACATGGTGTCGAGCAACGCCTTTTCGATGATTGATCTCAGACCACGCGCGCCGGTCTTTCGTTCCATCGCCTTGCGCGCAACCGCACGCAGCGCGTCATCGCGAAATTCCAGTTCCACGCCTTCAAGCCGGAGCAAACGCTGATACTGCTTTACCAGCGCGTTCTTCGGCTCCACAAGAATCTGGACAAGCGCGTCCTCATCGAGTTCTTCCAAAGTGGCTGCGATCGGGAGACGGCCAACAAATTCCGGAATCAGTCCGTACTTGATCAGGTCTTCGGGCTCCAGTCCCTTCAGCACTTCACCAACGCGTCCGTCAACGTTCTTGCTTTTGATTTCTGCCCCAAAACCGATGCCGCTTTTTTCGGATCGATCGGTGATGACTTTTTCAAGGCCGGCAAACGCGCCGCCGCAGATAAAAAGAACGTTGCGGGTGTCGACCTGAAGGAATTCCTGCTGGGGGTGCTTGCGTCCGCCCTGGGGCGGCACCGAAGCGACGGTACCCTCGATCAGCTTGAGCAGCGCCTGCTGAACGCCTTCACCAGACACATCGCGGGTGATCGAAGGGTTATCGGCCTTGCGAGAAATCTTGTCGATTTCGTCGATATAGACAATGCCGATCTGCGCCTTTTCGATATCGTAGTCGCACTTCTGCAGAAGCTTTTGAATGATGTTCTCGACGTCTTCACCAACGTAGCCGGCCTCGGTCAGCGTGGTGGCGTCCGCGATCGTAAACGGCACGTTGAGCTGTCGTGCCAGTGTTTCCGCGAGCAGCGTCTTGCCCGACCCGGTCGGGCCGATCAACAGAATATTGCTCTTGGCGATGTCTACTTCGTTTTCGCTGTTCGGGTCTTCGTTCTCGATGCGCTTGTAGTGGTTGTAGACCGCTACAGACAAAACTTTTTTCGCATCAGCCTGGCCGATAACGTAGTCGTCGAGAATTGCGCGAATATCTTCGGGCTTGGGAAATTTGGTGGACGATGGCGTGGCATCGTTCTCTTCCTGAACCTCTTCGCGAATAATGTCGTTACAGAGTTCTACGCACTCGTCACAGACGAATACCGAAGGACCGGCAATAAGCTTACGGACTTCGTGCTGACTCTTGCCGCAAAACGAGCAATAGAGCAGCTTCTCTCCCTTTCCGTCACGCTTGTCATCTGCCATAAATCACCTTTTAACCTCGAATTACCAGTGCCGTCTCTTGCGGACTCACTCTCGCGCTCCGCTCACTGTCTCACGTGCTGTTATACGTCCAACACCACTAAAAGCCTAGCTGCCTGCGGCTCGCCCTTCAACGCCACATCTGGCCTGTTCCCGGGTCTGCCTGACGGGCGGTGCTGGCCCAGTGTACTGTCTCAGGGCCACCACACATGTCACATAATTACTGCTTTTATTTCAAAAAGTTAGAATCGGGTCTTCAGCCGCGAGTTTCGATCACGGTATCAATCAGACCATATTCCGCGGCTTCGGGGGCCTCGAGAAAGTTGTCACGATCTGTATCAGCCTGAATCACATCAAGTGATTTACCCGTATGCCGCACCAGAATTTCGTTCAGGCGCTCCCGAATACGCTTGATTTCCTGGGCCTGGATTTCGATATCCGTCTGCTGCCCCTGGGCCCCGCCCATGGGCTGATGAATCATTACC
>CALHMG010000184.1 GCA_938034705.1 uncultured Gammaproteobacteria bacterium | reverse complement strand
CCGGAGGTGCTTCAAGAACCACGTTGTCGCCTGAGGACAGTGCGTCAACAAGCGCCGGCAGCACCTCCTCGATCGGCAGCTGATCTTCCAGGTCGCTCGTCAAGGCCAGACTCTCATGGGAGTTTCTTTTGCATCGTGATGCTGGTGGACCGCGAGTAGCCGGCATGGGCGTTCTCTGCGGTCTTTACAAAGCCAAGCCTTGCAAAACAATCATGGTTTTCGATCAATTCGATACGCGTCTCAAGCTCAAGGGCTGCCTTGTTCAATTCCCGGGCTTTTGATTCGAGCGTTGCGATCATTCTTGATGCCACACCGAGACCACGGCAGTGCGCGTCGACCGC
Organism: uncultured Gammaproteobacteria bacterium; assembly: GCA_938034705.1. Taxonomy (GTDB): domain Bacteria; phylum Pseudomonadota; class Gammaproteobacteria; order Arenicellales; family CALHMG01; genus CALHMG01. Next base: position 8,613 of record CALHMG010000184.1, on the reverse strand, counting down.
CACCTTGCCAACATAGAGCGCGTCTGCAAGTGGCCTGCCAAACGCACAACCCACGATGCGCCGCTCACGTCGGGCGATGACAAGGTGTTCGTCGGTTCCTTTAGCTTCAAGTGAATCAACATCAAGACGATACAGAGACGACGGCGGATCGATACGATCGTTCATGTAGGCGAACGCCGCGTGGAGTAAATCGAGAACGTCGGCCCACTCACTAAAACCCGGCGGATCGAGCTGGATCGTGATTGATTCGGTCAAACTGAAACATTCCTGCGTCTGTCGATCTGTGCCTGTTGCGCGCGCCGCAACCGTGGGATACTTCGATTATCTCAGAAAAGACGGTCCGCCATCATCAGCGCGCAAACCCCCTCCTCCCCAGACGCGCACCGCGGACGACGCGTGCTGTCGGCTGTCTGTTGCGCGCACGGCATTCAGGATGGTCTGGTCGCGTTGCAGTTTGTGCTGTTTCCGGTGATCGCCCAGGCCTTCGGCCTTTCCTATACCCAGATCGGACTCCTGAAGGCGGTCAGCAATTCAGCCATGGCCGCACTTGAGATCCCGGCAGGCATACTTGCTGAACGGGTCGGCGAAAAGCGGCTTTTGTGCGCTGGCCTTCTTGGTGCCAGCGCCGGATATCTCGGCATTTCAGTCAGCACCTCTTTTCCGATGCTTCTCATTTTCTTTTTCGTCGCCGGCGCCGGGGCAGCCTTTCAGCATTCGCTTTCATCATCCCTGGTCGTCAAATGGTTTACGGGCGGTGGTCGACGTAAAGCGCTTGGCACCTACAACTCCAGTGGCGACGCCGGCAAGCTCGCGTTTACCGCCGCATTCAGTGCCCTCATTGGCATGGGGCTGGGCTGGAATGTCACGATTGTCATTCTGGCGCTGGCCGCAATTGTGGCAGCTGGCCTGTTGTGGTTGTGGATTCCCCATACCGGAGCGGAGTCGCAAACTGAACAATCAACAGACTCGAAACAGGCACCCGGCAACTGGGGCATCCTGAAGCCTGCGAAGTTCTGGTCTCTCGCTGTTGCGATTTTGCTCGACAGCATCGTGCAGGCAGTCTTTCTGACCTTTATCGCATTTGTGATGATCGAAAAAGGATTCTCACCGGCGCTGGCTTCGATATCGGTTGTCCTCACGCTTGCGGGCGGCATGGTCGGCAAGTTTGCGTGTGGATTTCTGGCGGCACGACTGGGTGATCGATATTCGTTTTTGCTCGTTCAATCTTTGACCGTTGCGGGACTGATCATGGTGATCTACCTGCCCGCAACTGTGCTGCTCGTTGCGCTACCGCTGATTGGTCTGGTTGTTCAGGGCAGCTCTACTATCTGTTATGGCGCAGTTGCCGACTACGTCGACGACAAAAAACAGTCCCGCGGTTATGCGGTCATTTATTCATTCGCCGGGCTCGCGTCCGTCATCGGACCGTTCGCGCTGGGCGTTGTTGCCGACGAGGCCGGACTGGACACGTTGCTCTGGTGCCTGGTCATAACCACCGCGCTCACCTTCGCCATGTGCTACAGCCTCGACGGTCGCCGTACCGATATTTCGCAACCCGCCTGAGCCTCCTGCCAGAACTGTCTGCCTCTGTTCACCCGTGCTTTGATACTGTGACTCCTGTCAAATCCATCGCGCAGGAGCAGTCGTGTCTCACCTCAACGGAAAACATGTCGTCATCACCGGTGGCACCAAGGGCATCGGATACGCTACAGCAGAACGATTCGCCGAACGCGGCGCAACGGTGCTTGTCACCGGCTCATCCCAGGCCTCGGTAGACGACGCACTTGCCCGAAGCAATTTCGCTCTCAAGGGATTCCCTTGCGACATGGCAAGCATGAGCGATCTGGACAAACTGGCTGATGAAGCACGGGCACAGCTGGGTCACGTCGACATATTTTTCGCCAACGCCGGCATCGCACACTTTCGCCCTCTCGCGGAAATGACCGAAGAGCTTTTTGACGAAGTCATGAACGTCAACAGCAAAGGACTGTATTTCTCGATTCAGAAAATTGTGCCGCTGATGCGAGAAGGCGGAGCGATCGTGGTCACAGGATCTGTCGCACCAAGAAAAGGCCAGCCCGGACTTGCAGTCTACGGCGCATCCAAAGGGGCCGCGCGCGCAATCGTGCGCAACCTCGCCTGCGAACTTCTGGAACAGGGCATCCGCATTAACTGTCTCGCACCCGGCCCTGTGCATACGTCAATATTTTCCAGAATGGCTGACGGTGATGAAGCCAAGGCGCAGGAAATCGTTGATCGACTGGCATCGAACATTCCGCTGGGTCGCGTAGGCACGCCGGAGGAAATAGCCGAGGCGGTTGATTTCATGTGCGGACCTGGTGCCGCGTACATGCTCGGCGCCGAAGTCACTCTTGATGGTGGAAAGGCGGAGCTCTGAAATGACAAACCTCGATGAATACATGAACCGTAAAGCGGCTGTTCTGGCCGAGCGCCATCGCGAACTGGTCGATAAACCCGGCACAGGTGTCGCCGAACTCACGGTCAAATCCCACGTTGCCGGGATAACGGGTTTAAGACCGGTCACCATGGGTCAGTACACCGTCGTGACGGACTCGGGCCCTGCGCTCGCGGGACATTCTCTTGGGCCGTCTTCACCGGAAATGTTGCTTGGGGCGCTGGCAAGCTGTCTCACCCATACTTACGTTCTGCAGGCCGCCCTGCATGACATTCAGCTGGATCATGTCGAGGTCGACGTGAGCGGCACACTGGACATGGCGGATGCGGTAAACCCTGATAATCAAAAGACCATTGCGATCGAAAACATCTCCTATCATGCCAATGTTCAAAGCACACAAGACAGCAACCGACTTGAAGAGCTCGACGATCTAGTACAAATGGGGTGTGCGGTTTTGAACACGATTCGCCACAGCCAGGAGGTGCGAAAACGCTAAGCAACACGTCGTATATTTAATCCGTCACAGCCGCGAAGGGAAATCTTCCCGATCACAATCGATTGGATTTCCCATCAACCTTTACTGTCAGCATCCTCCCGTGATAGCGACTAGTATTCCAGTTATATCCAGCGCAACATCCAGATATTCGATACGTGACAACCCACAACGCTAATGCAGTTGCCGGCCGCCGCCTTGCGGCCATGCAAAGTTGTGCGGCGCTCTACGAGCAGGCACTGCCCGGGCTGTTTACGATGGTTGTTGTCGGCGCAATGTTCGTCGCGATCGCAGACAAGTTTGCGCCTCATCTGGACTTCGGACTCTGGTATATCGGTGTACTTGGTGTAATCGCGCTGCGATTCGCGCTCGTTGCCGTCTACAAAAAAGCGCAACATCTCGCCGACCCCGGCACCTGGATTGCTTTTTACATTGTGGGTGCCGCCGTCGTTGCGGCACAGATCGCGTGGGCGGCTGTTGTTCTCATCGACATTGAGAACATCACGTTAACGGCAATAACCTCTACGTTACTCTTCGGCACCGCAACGGGAGCTATCCCGGTTCTGGCTTCAGCGTGGCGTGGCTACCTGCTGTACATTTTTGTCCTGCTGGCTCCTGTGATCATTGAACTCGCGAGCCAGGCGACGGGAGCGCCCTCTTCTCTATCGACGGGCACGATCCTCGCAATATCGGGCGCACTGTTGCTGGTTGTACTGTCCGTGGTATCGCTCAACTACAGTCGCGCGATCATTCGCGGCAACCTTTCTGAACTTGACCCGCTCACGCAATGCGCCAATCGACGTCTGCTTGAACGCGCTCTTCGCACGCAACGCACGCCGGCTGGCAAACGACCCGCGGCGCTTGCGCTGATCGATCTTGATCGCTTCAAAACCGTCAACGACACGGCCGGACACGAGGCCGGCGACCATGTCCTGATTTCAATCGCGCGAATGCTCGAGTCGATTGTGGATGACGAGGATGTTGTTGCACGTATTGGTGGCGATGAGTTTGCGGTACTTTTTTCCGAGCGTAACCTCGATTCCATCAACGAACGCGTGGAAAAGGTTCGCATCAGAATTGGCGAGCACTCGTTTCATCATGACGCGCACACATTCAGGGTATCGACCAGCATCGGCTTCGTGGCGCTGGACGGACAGACGCTGTCTCCTTCAGGTGCGATTGCATCGGCCGATATTGCGGCGTACGCGGCCAAGAAACACGGCGGAAACCGTATTCGACAGTTTTCGCTGGATGACGACGACATGCTCGAGAACCAGAGCGATCTTGAGTGGCGTACACGAATCGAAGAAGCCATTGCGAACAACAAGCTAAGTCTCGTCTGCCAGGAAATAGTTTCAGTGCAGCCGGGCTCTGCCGGGAGCGACAAACTTCGCTTTGAAACTCTGGTCAGAATGGTCACCGAGGAAGGCAATCTGGTACCCGCGGCCGACTTCGTGCCGGCCGTTGAACGTCTTGGACTATCCGGACAGCTGGATCGCTGGGTTGTCAGCAACACCATCGAATGGGCCGCCAGAAATGCGCAGCTGCTCGAAGAAATTGAGTGGTTGACTGTGAATCTGTCCGTCAGAACCGTCGGCGACCGGGACTTTGCCCAGTTTGTCGACGACCTGTTGATTAAATCCGGCCTCTCGCCCGCGAAATTCTGCTTTGAGTTGACCGAACACGAGGCAATCCTCGACTACAGCTCCGTACTCGCCTTTATGACACGCCTGTCAGACATGGGCTGCCGATTCGCGCTGGATGATTTTGGCACCGGATATTCGTCTCTCAAATATCTCAACACGCTTCCGGTCGAAATCATAAAGATCGATCGTGTATTCGTGGATGGTGCCGTCAAAAACCCGGCCGACCGCGCGATACTGTGTGCGATCCACGAACTTGCCGGCAATCTGAACAAGGCTGTCGTCGCCGAAGGTGTCGAGGATGAAGCGACGATGTCTCTGTTGCGAGAACTTGGCATCAACATGATGCAGGGCTACGGAATCATGATGCCTGAAAAACTCGAAGACTGGACCGCACGAAAGACCGCAGAAATGCGGGATCGAAAAACACCTGCGCCAGCTGAGAACAGGCAACGCGCCGCGGTGTGACGACCTGCTTCAGGTGCCGGCCGCGAAACGGCTATCTCAATCTGTTGCCCCCTGCAGTATCGATTCAGCCCAGCCGGCGACACCAAGTAACTGCTCATCACTGTACCGCCCACACGTGAGCTGAACCCCGATCGGTAGATTATGTTTCCCGACGCCATGGGGCAGCGTGATGCAGGGCGTTCCAAGCGTTGTCCACGGCGCATTAAAGATTGAGTCGCCCGTGGTCTCGAAACCTTCAGGTGCCTCCCCGGTCGCGCTCGGCACGAGTAGCCCATCATAGTCACTCATCAACGCGTCAAACTCACGACGAAGGCGCGCTCTGGTCTTTAGCGCCTGAAGATAGTCGTCATACGCAAGCTCTTTGGCGGGCCACATGGCTTCTTTTAGTGCGTCGCTGAGTAAATCGGATGAGTCACGAATTTCAGGCGCGAGCGACCGCAATCCTTCGTAAGTCATGATCACTCTGTTGAGATCGGGTAACGCCCCGAAACTATCCGGCAATTCAACGGAGTCGATATCCGCACCTTTGGCGGCCAGTGAATCACGGGCTGATGCCATGACCTTTCGACAATCCTCATCCGCGTGATCCCACCAAGGTGTCTGACAGTAGCCAATCTTTGGCGGTCGACCGGGTGCAACGATATCGGGCCGCGCACCGAGCATCGCACTTCGAACCAGCGCATGATCCTGAACGCTACGCGCGAGAGCACCAAGCGTGCACAACGACCCAGCGAGCACCTTGATCCCGCTGTAGCTGAACGACCCGAAACCCGGTTTGTAACCGACGACGCCGTTGAAAGATGACGGTCTGATGATCGAACCTCCCGTTTGGGTCCCAAACGCCACGGGCACCATCTGATCGGCAACGGCAGCAGCCGAGCCGCTGGAAGAACCGCCGGGACTGTGTGCCAGATTGTGCGGATTGCGGGTTCTGCTGGGATTCACGAATGCAAACTCGGTGGTTACCGTTTTGCCCAATATGATCGCGCCCGCGTTTTCCATCAGCACAACGCAGGCCGCATCAATCGAAGGCTGATGCGCTTTGTAGATTGACGAGCCATAACCCGTCGGGAGATCTTTGGTTTCTATAATGTCCTTGAGACCCACCGGAACGCCGTGCAGGACACCGCGTGGAGCTTGCGAATCACGCTTTGCTGCCGTTGCCAGCGCTCGCTCGGCGTCTATCGTCTCCCACGCCCTCACGTCGTCATCGCGGGCTTCAATACGATCCAGACACGCGGTAACCAGCGCGGTGCTCGTGAGCTTGCCCGCCGCGATCTGTTTCGCGGCTTCTGATGCAGACAGTTCGTTGGGTGCGCGGATGATCATGCGCTGGACGCCCGGACCCGTTCCTCCATCAACGACAGCAAAGCCCACGCGTCGCGACTGACCGGGGTTGGCACACCGGCCTCCTCTCCACGCTTGACGATCGCGCCAATCCACGCATCCAGCTCGGACGGTTTTTCTTCGAGCATGTCGCGCATCATCGATGACGAGGTGTCTGGCGGAAGGCTGTCATAGAATTTCCACATCTCCTCGCGCACCCCATCAGGGAGCTCAAGACCCTGCGCCCGACCGACCGCGAGGCCTTCACTGATACAGTCATCGATCATCTGGCGAGTAGCGGGGTTCTCGCGAATCGGACCCATTGGCGTTCGCGACAGCGTCGCGACGCCGGACCACGACGCGACCAGCATCAGCTTTTTCCACAGAGCTGTTCGAATATGCTCGCTTTCGGTCGATTCGATCCCGATCTTGTTCAGCGTATCGACGAGTGAGGCAACTCGTTCGCTCGGCGCGCCGTCAAGTTCGCCAATTTCGATATACGCATTGGCGTTCATGTGGCGAATAACACCAGGTGCCTCAATAAAGCTGAACACCTTGGACAAACCGCCGATGACGGCTCTGTCGCCGAGCACCGCGGCAAGCTCGTCTGCGGCATCAACACCATTGAGAAACGGCACGACGACAGTCGACTCGCCAACCATGGGCCTCATCGCTTCCGCCACTTCCGGCACCTGCCAGGTTTTTACGGCAACCAGAACGCAATCGACGACCCCCACATCTGACGGGTTCGCCGTCGCCTCAACGTCGTCAAGAAGCAGGTCCCCAAGGGGGCTTTTGATGGAAAGGCCTTTTGATTTGATGGCCTCAAGATGTGCGCCGCGCGCGATAAACGCAACACTGTGCCCCGCCTCGGCTAAACGAGCGCCGTAGTATCCGCCTAGACCACCTGATCCAAAAATTGCAAAACGCATTGACACTGTCTCTCCAGAAATCCGATGCGCTAACGATGCCACAACTTGCGGTAAACTGTATTCATGGCGCCCACGATCACTGACTTGATTGAAACATTACCTCAGCGCGGCACGATCAGCTGGATCGGCGTTCGGCCAGGGAGGCACGAACCTCTGGATATCGTCAACGAAGTGCGTGCGACCCCGGAGTCAGGCCTTGCTGGCGATCGCTACAGCGGGCGAACCGGCAAACGCCAGGTGACCCTGATTCAGCAAGAGCACCTGGGGGTTATGGCGTCTGTCCTCGGGCGCGAGGTTACCGTGGAACATTTGCGACGCAATATCTGTGTTTCGGGTATCAACCTGCTGGCGCTGAAAGGCCGGGTGTTCACCGCAGGTGAGGTTGAACTGGAATTCACCGGCCTCGCGCACCCCTGCTCGTTCATGGAAGAAACCCTCGGACCCGGTGGCTACAACGCCGTTCGCGGACACGGCGGGATTACGGCCCGAGTGATCACCGAGGGCGTAATTCGAGTCGGCGACAACGTCGCCGCGGGTGGTCGAATCGCAACCTGAAACAGCCGAACGAAAACGGGTAAAACACCCATACCTCTCTGGACGTTGTATCCCCATAACCTAAAGTGAAGCAAAGCACACTTAAGGGGTGGTGATATGAATTCAGACACAGCTACGCGTAGCGGCCAGGGCCTCACCGGCACGTTACGAATCACTTTGATGATTATCACGCTGCTGATTGCCCTGCTGGGTATCGGCGTCGTTGTGGATGTCATTTCTGTCGACGCGTTCGGCCACTACCTCAAGACGACGCTACTGCTGGGCTGCATTGTTGCTCTGGCCAGTGGCTGTCTAGCGCTCCTTTCTCGCGCACGAATCTAACTCTAACGTCAGACACTACAAGGAACTTCCTGATGAGCACGGGATCAATGATTTTTCTGGGCCTGATCGTCGCCCTCATAGCGTGGGTCGTCGCGATATACAACGGCCTCATCACCAGTCGTAACGCATTCAAAAACGCGTTCTCTCAGATCGATGTTCAGCTTCAGCGCCGTTATGACCTTATTCCAAATCTGGTCGAAACCGCCAAAGGCTACATGAAGCACGAGCGCGAAACCCTCGAGGCCGTAATCCTCGCGCGAAACCAGGCGGCACAGGCCGCCAAGGCCGCAGCCAATGCTCCAGAGAGCATGGCCGCTATCGGCACCCTGTCAGGTGCCGAGGGCATGCTCGGATCCGCACTGGGTCGCATGTTTGCGCTGATGGAGAACTATCGGGACCTCAAGGCCAACGAGACCATGAAGCAGCTCATGGAAGAACTGACCTCAACCGAGAACAAGG
>CALHMG010000183.1 GCA_938034705.1 uncultured Gammaproteobacteria bacterium | reverse complement strand
ACCGCAGCACGCACCTTTCAAGAGGCAGAACGAACAGGACCGCAGCCTTGGCCACGGTCCTGTCTTTGTCAGATTTCGCTTTGTTTTCCGCGCCTCAGCGCAGGCGGGCTTCGTCCTTGTCAAAGACGTAAAGCCGTTTGGGATCGAAGGTCAGACCGACCCGGTCGCCAATGCTTGAGCGGGTGTCGCCACGTTCTTCGATGATCATCTTTTCGCCCGTGTCGCAGGTGAGATAGGCGTAAGACACGCCGCCAAGCGCCTCGGTCAGTTCGACGGTATGCGTGTCGCCGCTGAGGTCGATTTCAACGTGTTCGGGACGCACACCTGCGGTGACCGCTTCGCCCGCCGCTGGCAGGGAAACCGACGTTGGAATGGTGGCTTTCAGACCCGGAATTTCAACGCCACCATCGGCCGCCTTGCCGTTCAGGAAGTTCATGGCGGGCGATCCGATGAAACCTGCGACGAATTTGTTGTCAGGGTCGCGGTAAAGATCAAGCGGCGCGCCGACCTGTTCGATGACGCCAAGGCGCAGGACCACGATTTTGTCGGCCATGGTCATGGCTTCGACCTGATCGTGGGTGACGTAGATCATGGTCGCGCCGATTTCCTTGTGAAGCCGCGCGATTTCCACGCGCATCTCGACGCGCAGTTCGGCGTCGAGGTTCGAAAGCGGTTCGTCGAACAGGAACACTTCGGGGCCGCGCACAATGGCGCGTCCGATGGCCACACGCTGACGCTGACCGCCGGAGAGCGCTGCGGGTTTGCGTTTCAGGTATTCGTCCAGCTTCAGGATGTTTGAGGCCGTGGCGACCTTTTCCTTGATCTCGGACGCCGGGTGGCCGTTCATCTTCAGCCCAAAGCCCATGTTTTGTTCGACTGTCATATGCGGATAAAGCGCGTAAGTCTGGAACACCATGGCCACGCCGCGTTCGGCTGGGTCCATCTTGGTGACGTCGCGTGTGCCGATGGTCATTTTGCCAGCGGTGGTTTCTTCAAGCCCTGCGACCATGCGCAACAACGTGGATTTGCCGCAGCCCGAAGGGCCGACGAAGACGCAGAACTCGCCGTCTTTGATTTCAAGATCAACGCCGTGGATTACCTGAACATCACCATACTTTTTAATCACCTTAGAGAGAGAGACGCCGGACATGGGCGATGTTCCTTTCAGTTTGGAAAGTGCCAGGGTTCGATTTCGGATGCGATTCGCGAGGCGGTTTCGAGAAGGATCGGGCTTAGGCCGTTCAGATCGTCAAGCGAGCGACGCGATGTGGATGTGGCGATGGAAATGGCGCCGACGACTTTGTCGCCCGAGCGCAAAATGGGGGCCGCGACCGAGATGATGCCTTGTTCGTGCTCTTCCCGGTCAAAGGCGATGCCATCTTTGCGGATTTCGGCCAGTTCGGGGGTCAGGCTGTCGGGCGATTTGTGGGTGTGCGGCGTGTACGGCACGAAGGCCTGCATCTTCAGGGCTTCGTCCCGGCGGTCTTCGGGCAGAAAAGCAAGGATCGCCTTGCCCACGCCGGTGCAATAGCTAGGGGCGACAAGGCCGGTCTGGGCCAGCGTGTCGAACATGTTTGTTTTCTTGCGCTTATCGACAAAGATCACGTGGCCATGGTCGATCTGGGCCAGATGCACAGCCTCGCGCACTTCTTCGGCCAATTGATCGATATGGGGCCGCGCAATCGGGACAAGGGAGGACTGCTGCCAGGCGGCATGGGCCAGACGCACAAGGCGTAATCCGGGCGTGTAGGTGTTGCGTTCGTGATCGAAGGTCAGCATGTGCTGCTTGGTCAGCGTCTGGACAAGCCGGTAGAGCGTGGCCTTGGGAAACGGCGAGGCGTCGAGCAGTTCGGAAAAGCGCACAGGACGCCCGAAGGCTGCGACCTGATCCAGCACCTCTAACGCCTTGCCAACGGTTCCGTCGTTTGCGGCCACCCGTTTGTCTCCTCCCCTGTGCAATGCTAGTTCGGTGCACTGCCCCTGTTGACAAGCCTAACCCAAGTGGTGTTAGAATTTCAATATGCAAAACTAGGTTTCATTATTTGAAACCAACAATGAGAACAATTGGGAGGAAAACATGCGTTCCATGTTGAAAGCGTCCGTAGCGGCGCTTGGCCTTGCTGCCATTTCGGCCGGGTCAGTTTCGGCCGACGGCCATGCTTTGTCGGGTGATCTGAAAATCTTCTTGGACACATCGAACCCGGCGCCCCGCGCCACGATGGAAGCCATGATCGCGCGCTTCGGCGAAGAACATCCGGATCTGAACATCGAGACCACGGTGATCGACCGCGAAGCTTACAAAACACAAATCCGGAACTTCCTGACGGCTGACGCTCCTGACGTTGCGACCTGGTATGCGGCCAATCGGATGAAGCCATATGTTGACGCGGGTCTCTTTGAAGACGTGTCGGACCTTTGGGAAGACGAAGACATTGCGGCCAACCTGGCGTCCACCAAAGGTGCGATGACCATCGATGGCAAGCAGTGGGGCGTGCCTTACACGTACTATCAGTGGGGCATCTACTATCGCAAAGACCTGTATGAAGAGCTGGGAATCGGCGAGCCTGCGAACTGGGAAGAAATGAAGTCGAACTGTGAGAAAGTCGTCGCCTCTGGCCGCGCTTGCTACACCATCGGCACCAAGTTTCTTTGGACCGCTGGCGGTTGGTTCGACTATCTGAATATGCGGACCCACGGTTTTGACTTCCACATGGAACTGGCTGCGGGCGAAGTGGCTTGGACCGACGACCGTGTGAAGCAGACGTTTGCCAACTGGCGCGAGCTGATCGACATGGGCGGTTTTGTAGAGAACCACCAGAACTATAGCTGGCAGGAAAGCCTGCCGTTCATCGTGAACGGTGAAGCGGCTGCGATCCTGAAGGGCAACTTTGCCGTGGCTCCGCTGCGCGAAGCTGGTCTGGATGACAGCAAGCTGGACTTCCACCAGTTTCCACCGATCACTGAAGGCATCGCACTGGCGGAAGACGCGCCAACCGATACGTTCCACATCCCTTCGAATGCGAAGAACAAAGATGCGGCACGGGCCTTCCTGAAGTTCATGGCGTCGGCAAACGAGCAGACGATCATCAACAACGGTGAAAACCTGGGTCAGTTGCCTGTCAACGCGTCGGCTTCGATCGACGACGACAAGTTCCTGAACGAGGGATTCGAGATGCTGTCGACCAACTCGCCCGGCGGTGTTGCGCAGTTCTTC
>CALHMG010000182.1 GCA_938034705.1 uncultured Gammaproteobacteria bacterium | reverse complement strand
AATCGATCGGCGCGACGACATGGACCGGGCGTCAGTTCGTGACTACATCGTCAATCGAATCGGTCGCTACCCCGGGCATCACCCGCACTCACCTCGGTAACGCAATCTTTGCCTGGCGCGCTCAGTCTTCGACCGCTATGCCGACAATAAACAGGACCGCGTAGTCCTGTTTTTTGCAGCCGTCAATCGACGGCATGATTGATCCGGGCTCAACCGGAAACTCCGCCAGCGGCGCGTTGGCCGGGGAACACGAACCGGACGACACCGGTGTGTACACGGCCGACCGACACGGCAGGTGCGTGACATCGTACAGCTTCACACCATCGTCGAGTCGCCAGCTGCGCGACCCGCTGCTGTCCGACGGATCGATCGTCAATATGGTGACCGCCTCGCGTTCACCGTGGACGACGTATTTGCCCGGCGGCAGCGGAAAGTCGGGTGACTCCATGATCAGGCCGTTTTCATCGACCCACCAGTTTGACTGATCAAACTTCCAGCGAGCGGGGGCGATTCCACCCGCGGCCTGCAGTTCATCGAACTTTCGCAACCAGACGCCTCGCGGCCCGGGATCAACTCGCCAGACGCCCCAGTTTTCAGCGCCCGTGCCGGACGTTGCATTGGGGTCACCCAGGGCGGCGATAAACTGCGTCGGCACACGCCGGAATTTTGTCGGACTTTCATCGGCGCCCTGAGCCGACTGACTGAACGCCGCCGTGCTGACCAACAGGCTCGCGAGCACCGTCAGCGCCGTGAACTGTCTGCGCAGTGACCTGTTCAATAGCGACGGCAGCAGGTGGGGCCGACGGCCCCGGGCGTGGATGTCGTTCATATCCGAAGACTGTTCTCTAAAGTAGCGAATTCGGACGAGCTTACTATGAAGACAGCGCCGATCTCCATCCCGCGGACTCAAATCAGGCAAGACCGTGACGCAACCCAAGCCGACAGCGGCCAATCCCCGGTAAGATGACCCTCACCCAGATCAAGCGAACCGGAGCTGACAACGGACAATGAATTCGACGCGAGAAAAAAAGAAGGCTCACGCCATTGGCATTAATCATATCGCCCTTGAAGTCGGTGATATTGATCAGGCGCTCGAGTTCTACGGTGCGTTTCTTGAGTTTGAGATTGAATCGAAAAACCACAAAGCGGCATTCATCTACTTTGGCGATCAGTTCATTAACTTTGCCGTGAACGCCAGTCGTGAACCCGACCGACTTCGACACTTTGGAATTGCGGTCGACGACAAGGAGCTCGTCCGGGAGACATTGATCGAAATGGGCGTCGAGATTTCCCCGGGAAAGTTTCTCGACTTTCATGACCCCTGGGGCAACCAGGTTGAGATCACGACCTATACCAAAATTCAGTTCACCAAAGCGGATGCGGTACTTAAGGGGATGGGTCTCGGGCACCTCGAGAAAACCCCGGACGCCATCGACGAACTGCGCAGGAAAGGATTCGTATAACCGAGGCCGGTACAGCCAGACGCCGAGAAGACGCCGAGAAGACGCCGAGAAGACGTCATGAAGACGGCAGGGGTACGCAGGAGGAAAAAATGGTGCCGGAGAAGTGATTCGAACACTCGACCTACGCATTACGAATGCGTTGCTCTACCAGCTGAGCTACACCGGCACGGTGCAAAACAGATAATCGCTGTCACCAGACTCGCCGCTTCGATACTTCGTCGAACCAGCTGCGAACACATATATAAGAGTCACATATACAAGAGACACAACTACGACTGCGACACGGGCGAAGCGAGAGTCAGTTCTGATCCTGAGGATCAGAGTGCAATTATGACATCGGTGCAGGACTAAGTCCCTGCCCCGTCGTCGCGCCGATCTTACTGTCTGGACGAAACCCGGACAATCACGTCGATACCGTCGAGCTGCTTGTCTGCGGGAAGTTCGGGCAGCCCCGTTACCGCAACGTCGTCGAGCGCGATGTCGATCAGCTCGCCCGCGTCGGTGTCATAAAAATGGTGATGGGGCGCGATATTCGAGTCGTAGAACACTTTGCCGGGATCGACCACAACCTGACGAATCAGCCCTCGTTCGACCAGCAGGCTCAGCGTGTTGTAGACCGTCGCCCGGGAAACATTGGCCCCCGCCTTGCGAACGCGGGCGTGAACCTCATCCGCACTCAAATGCACCGGCTCACGCAGTAACTCACTGGCGATTTCAAGCCGCTGGCGAGTGGGCGTAACGCCCCGGTGGCGAAGCCTCTGGCCTACCGACTCGCTGAAGTCAGTTGGTGAACCACAGCTCTCGGCTGAATGTGGCGCTTTGGGCGGGGTCATTTGTCTGGTTGCGATGGTTTTTGCGGTATCGACTAACGTCTGTTTTAACCGGAATCGTCCGGTTTTGCTGCCTTTGAGTATAGCGAATCCGCTTCTAGATGCGAATTATTCTCAGTCGAACCAGAGCGCGCCGGGAGTCTGTCCTCTTTTTAGCGCCCACCTTCCACAACTCCCAGAAACAACTGTCAGGCTTCCCACTTCCCGACGGCGTCCTGACCGCTGTCGTCTATATTTTTTGCAGGTCTTCGAAGGGCAATTCCCATGGCGCCAGGCACCCGGGAAAAGTGCCCGTGTGCTCGCTCACAGACGTTTTTCGTTGATTCAGGCAAAAAGAACGCCTGCCGATCATCGGTATCCAAATACCTTTCATCGGTCTAAAACAACTCTTTGTCGGTGTCGCAAACGTTTTTGACGCGGATGCGTTGGATGGCAGAGGTGATGGGGAAGTAACAGACGCTAGGGGTGATGTTGTGATGACGTCGAAAACAAGAATGAGTGGTTTCACGGTGGTCGAGCTGATCGTCGTGGTAACTATTGCCGGAATACTGATTACGCTGGCCGTCCCGAACTTGCGGGACGTGATCCGCAACTCACGTATTACCAGTGCCACCAACGAGCTGGTCGCGACGCTGAACCTCGCGCGCTCCGAGGCACTGAAACGTCATGCCCAGGTCCGGGTGTGCGCGGCGCCGGCTGCGCCGACATCCGATGATCCAACCGAAGCGCTGTGTGAGCCCGGCACCGACCTGTCGGGTGGCTGGATGATCGTTGCCGAAAACGTGACAGATCCTCTACCCGAGTGGGTGCCGATCAGAGTCAGCACCCCGAGCGGTGCTACCCAGATCATCACCGACAGCGGATCAACCGAGAATTTCCAGATCGCATTCGATCCACAGGGTCGAATGATGGATACCGCAACTGTGACGTTCAGCATTTGCGATGACCGCACACCGCCAGAAGAACACGGTCGCTATATCACCGTTGCTCAATCAGGCCTTTTGAAAGCAAGCAAGATCCCTGGAGGTGAGTCATGTCTCTGAAGTACATAAACAAGAAGAAGCAGGAAGGATTCACGCTCATCGAAGCGATGGTCGCCGTCATGATCCTCTCGGTTGGCATGATCGGCCTCGCCTATTTGCAGGCCACGGGTATGCGCCTTAACACGACGTCTTACACCCGTACCCAGGCAGCCGTGCTCGCCGGCGATCTTCTTGACCGCATGCGATCACACGGCGTCGTAGACGCAGCGACAGTTCAGGACTACCAGATAAATGAAAATACAGACACCGGCGGGTGTCAGCCACTTCAGAGCGATATCGACAACGATCTGCTCTGCTGGGCCGCCGACATTCAACGCGCCCTTCCCGAAGCCGACGTGACCGTCGACTTTGATGCCGGGTGGGTAACCATTGATATGCAATGGAGCGAGCCGGTACTTCGCGACGACACTCCAAACGACGCGAGTGACGACAAACAAATTCAAACGCTTCTTTGGGAAGCAGAACTCATGGATGCAGACTCATGAGAAATATAACTATGCTCCAACGTGGATTCACGCTGCTCGAGTTACTCGTGACGATCATTATCGGCGCGTTCATTACACTTGCAGCTGTCACTTTCATGCACAACACCGCAATGTCCTATCACACGCAGGACATGACGGCACGATTGCAGGAAAATGCGCGCTTCGCCGTGCAGATGATGTCTTACGACCTGAGACAGGCCGGCTACTACGGCTGCTCCGGACTCGCGCCAGTGGACAGCGTTCCTGCGGTAGACGGCGTTGACGGTGATGGCGCCGACAGCGACGAATTGACGATTCGATTTTCCAAAGCTACCGGAGGCGCCGTTGACGTCGCCGGCAACATCGACGGCGGCGACGAAGAATTCAAAATCGTCACGGCTGGCACTACCGATCCAGCGACAGCGCAGGAGTACTTTGGTGCAGGTCAGCAAATTGTCGTTTCCGACTGCCTGAAAACCGAAGTCGCGACCGTCAAAACGGTCGGCGTCGGAGACCCCAGCGAGGTCACGCTGGAAGCACCGCTTGATCTCGACTACAACGCGACGACAACCGTTCGCGCCTACAGCGATGCGCAATACATTATTAAAGAACGCGATGACGACGGCATTCCCGCGCTGTTTCGTGTGGAAGGTTCTGAAGAACAGCCTCTGGTTGACGGTGTCGACTACATGCGCGTTCTGTATGGCATCGATATCGACGCCGACGGCCAACCTGACGAATACCGGGCCGCCGCACCACTCGCGGGTGGCGAAACAATCGTAAGCCTTCGCGTCGGTCTGCTGATTCGTTCGATTTCGAACAAAACACGAGATGACGAAAACCCCGGCGAATACGGACTTGAAACAGATGAACGTGAGTACGATGTTCTCGACCAGGTTGGCATAAAGCCCGAAGACCTTCGAGTAACCCGTCGCGTTTTCACGACCACGATGATGTTGAGGAACCAGTCATGATTACACGCGCTCAACTGCAGAAGTTCCGTTCACCTGCAAAAAAACAACGAGGCGTTGTTCTCGCGCTGTGTCTGATCCTGCTTATCGTATTGACGGTATTCGGCGTAGCCGCGCTGGGAACCACCGTTGGCGAAGAAGGCATGGCACGAAATATTCAGGAATCTGTTCGTGCATTTCAAAATGCTGAAACGGGTATTGCCCAGGCCGTGCGCTACATCAACGAAAACGCTTATGTCGCGCCGGACCCGGGCGGTCCACCCAACGTTCCCTCGGACGCCAAGTTTGGGGTGGTTTTCGCACCCATCGAAGGTCTGACATCCGGAAGCGGTGAATTCACCGTCCGGGAGCTCGGGCGCGAGGATGCCGGTGTCGTGACGAACTGCGGCGAGCTGAACGGCAGCGGTTCTTACCTCTTTTATGAATACCGCAGCAACGGCATCAGCGCGCAAGCGGGCCGAGCTGTCGTCTACGGCGGTGGGTGTCTCCACTCACCACTCGAAGCGGACACGTATACCGAATAATTCGGCCTGTCCACACAGAAACTGATTTTTCACTCCACATTTTTACAAGAGTTCTTGGGTAGTCATATGAAATTCACTAGATCACAACTTTCTATGGTCTGTGCGCCAATGTTGATGTTGGCGACGGCCGCAGTTGCTGACGATACGGATATCTACCTCGGCAAAGACGGAACTGGCGGAGCCTCAGCCCCTTCAAACATCATGCTGCTGCTGGACACCTCCGGCAGTATGGGTGGCAGAGTCGCGGAACGTTATGAAAATAACGATCCCTATGAGCCGCACTACAAGAACTACAGCCCTGGCAATCAGATGAGCAAGGTTGATGCGATGATCAAGGCGGCCCTGGACCTTCTGAGTCCGGACGAGCTCCCGCCTGAAAACCCTGGCGACGATCCGATCAAGCCGCTTAAAGATGTCAACATCGGCATTGCCATGTTCCAACAGGACACCGGCAACATCGAACACCCGATAGCGCTCGTTAACGACGCGCGGGATTCGTTGCGTCAGACCATCATCGACAAGGTAAACACAAACTGGGCGACACCGATCGTTGGCTCTTACTACGAAACGATCAAGTACTTTCGCGGCATGATGAAAGACGACGCCTCCCAGAGTGTTCCCGACACGCTCAACGGCGATCAGTATATTTCGCCAGGCTTTGTTGACGGCGGCGAGTGCGGTGGCGAAAACGTTATTGTGATCCTGAGTGACGGATCGCCAACGGTTCGACATCCGGGCGATGCGTTTAACAACGATCCTGCATTCGAAGCATTCGCAACCGCAGGTGGTGCAGATTTCTGTGCAAACGGCAATGCCAGCGGCCAGTGTGGCGTTGAGCTTGCTCGCTTTATTGCAGAAACAGACCTTGACCCGACCACGGCGGATGTCAGCGAAACAATCACCACCCACACGATTGCGTTTGGCGCAACCGATGGTGCAAAAGACTATTTGCGAGATATCGCCGGCGCGTCTCAAAACGGACAGTTCTTCGAGGCGTCGAGTGCGTCTGCGTTGAGAGCCGTGTTTGCCCAGATCATCGGCTCGGTCGCAAAGACCCCGGGTGCATTCTCCGCGCCTTCGGTCCCTGCTGACACCAGCAACGGACTCGTTAGCGGTAGCGACGTGTATCTGAATCTGTTTCAGTCTGACAAACGTCAGCTGTGGGTAGGTAACGTGAAGAAATTTGGCCTTCGCAACAGCTGCGAAGGTGTGGCAGGCGCCTGCGAAACCGGTGAGCTGCTTGGAACCAACGCGAATAGTCCAAGCGTGCCTCTGCTTGACGCCGACAACCAGTTTGACCCAACCGTGGGCGACTACTGGTCAACGACCGAATACAACTCCAGCGAAGTCATGTCTGGCGGACTTGGTAATCTTATCGAAGACTATACCAACCGCAATGTCTACAGCTGGATCTACGACGATCAGGATGACGTCGAGTTTTTCAAGATTGATCGTGCGGCTGAAGCTGCGGGAACCTGGGGTGGTTCGAACAACGCAATCCTCGGTCCATGGCTTGCGGATACTTACGATCACTGCGCCAACGAAACTGGCGACGCCAAGGCTGCCTGCATGGGCGAACTGGTGGAGTTCCTGCTCGGCAAGAAAAACGATGCGTGGCCTGAGCAGCCCGGCAGTCTCGTTAATCGCTGGAGCATGGCCGAAGTGATGCACAGCAAGATCATCACGATCAACTACGGCAAGACCTCTAACGGAACACCGGTACAGAAGCTTATCTTTGGCACTAACGACGGCGGCCTGCACCTGCACGATGCCGCGTCAGGCGAAGAACACTTCACCCTGTACCCGCCCGAGACGCTTGAAGAACTCCCGGACATGATGAAGTACGCTGAATCAACAGCACACATCTACGGGCTTGATGGCGTTCCAACGGTTCGCATCCGGGACGTTAACGGCAACGGTATCATCGAACCTACCGGCAACCCTGCAACCACAGATTTTGTGCACGCCTACATCGGCATGCGTCGCGGTGGTTTCAGCTACTACGGGTTTGACCTGACGCCGACTTCTGATGCGACTACACCCGACATTACGATTACGCCCGATCTCATGTGGACTATCGACGGTAGTGGCGATCCTTCGTCGCCCTACGGCCGATTCGGTCAGACCTGGTCGAAGCCACAGCTCGCCAGAATCAAGATTCAGGCTGGCGCAACTACCGATTCCAAAACTGTATTGATATTTGGTGGCGGCTACGACGACGTAAATGAAGACGGTGATCTGAATTTCGACCCCGCAACCAAAAAGCTGGGTAACGCGATCTACATCGTTGATGCAGACAACGGCGACCTCCTCTGGTGGGCGGGCGCTGACGTGAGCTCGACTCAGTCGACCGTACCCGGGTATCAGGTTGACGACATGATTTCGGGCATTGCGGCAGACATTCGCATGGTCGATTCCGATGGTGATCGCGCGATCGACCGGCTGTATGCCGTCGACCTCACGGGCAACGTATGGCGTGCAGACCTGTCACCTGACCTCGACAACAGCGTTGTGGCGAAATTTGCCAGCCTGAGTGAATACGGCGGCGCCGATCCGGACGCCGATCGTCCGGACGAGCGAAAGTTCTTTTACCGACCAGGTTTTGTCCGCGTTCAGGACAGCACCTATTCCGGTGGACCCAACGGTGGCGATATCTACGATCTCGTGACAGTAGTCAGCGGTAATCGGGCTAATCCTATTTCGAAAGCAACAACGGACCGCGTGTACGCGCTGCGTGACTACGAAATCGAAAACCGAACCACCAATTCGGCTGGAACCAACTTTCCTGCGTGTAACCCTAACGCCTCGAACTGCCCGTCAGATGCTGTCGAAGAAGATCATCTTCTCGACGTAAGCAACCTGATATTCAACACGGGTATCAACACGGCGAGCCCAACGGGTGATCCGGACGAGCTTCGTTCACGACACGGCTGGTTCTTTGACCTGACGCTGGATGGAGAGAAGGGATTTTCAGAAACTAAAATTACCGGCGGCAAGATCTCGTTCTCGAGCTACGTGCCAGCCCCGGAAGACGACACGCTCAGTTGTGGCGTCGCGGTTGGAACGTCCTTCGTCTATAGCGTTGATGTGCTAACCGGCTCTCCTGCCAATGTCGGCTGGGATACCGATGATTCATCGGCTTCGATCACGGATCGGGGACGCTATGCAGGAGACGGCCCTACAACGCCGAGTACTGCCGTCGTGACCGAGGGTGGCACTTCAGATCTGTGTCAGTCGGGCGGTGACGGCCGATGTCCTTCTGATGAAGGTGAAAACGCACAATTTCGTCAAACCTTCTGGTATCAGGACTAATTCAATGAACTCGACAAGCACTGAAAAATCCAAGGGCTTCACGCTGATAGAGCTGATGATCGTAGTTGCGATCATCGCGCTGCTGGCGGCCATCGCGATCCCGTCGTACCGCGACTTTGTGGTTCGATCCAATCGCACCGAAGCCAAGGTTGCGCTGACCGAACTGGCCAACCTGTTGGAAAAGCACTATTCGGAAATGGGGTCCTACGCGACCGATTTTGGTGACGACAAGGCTGCCGGAGAGGTCAACTATCGCGACGCCACCGACAAGTACTATGAACTCGAAATCGATTCCGATGGCTCCACCTATACGCTCACCGCGACCGCGCTGAACAAGCAGTTCGACGATGACGAGGACTGTCAGGAGATTACCCTCTCCCATCTCGGCGTCAGAACACCGGCCGAGTGCTGGAGCAAGTAGGGACGGACGTGAACGACCGGACGGCACCCGATGGGCGCCGCACTGATCCACAAGCTGCGGAAGTCTTAAAAAAAGAAGCCGGACACGTGTCAGGCAGCAGCAACAAGGCCGCACAAGAGTGCGGCCTTTTTTATCTCGACTAGTTTGTCGACACCCTGAGTTCGACAGGCAGAGAGAACGAAACGTTCTCGGTCCCGGTCACAAGATCACGCGGTGCACTGGCACCCCAGGTCACGAGTTGATCCACCACTGACTTGACCAGTATTTCCGGTGCCGATGCGCCGGCCGTGAGTCCGACAGAGGCGCCTTTTTCAAACCAGCTCTTGTCAAGATCCTCAGGCCCGTCGATAAGATACGCCGGTATCGACATCTGTTCTGCAATCTCACGCAGCCGATTGGAGTTGGAGCTGTTGACTGATCCCACAACCAGAACGACGTCGCACTCGCTGGCGAGTGCTTTGACCGCATCCTGGCGGTTCTGGGTCGCGTAACAGATGTCGTCCTTGCGAGGACCCTGTATTCGCGGAAAGCGTTCCTTCAGCGCATCGATAACACGCTGGGTGTCATCCACCGAGAGCGTTGTCTGGGTCACGTAAGCGAGTTCGGTGTCAGGCGCGATGTCCAGTGTCGGAACGTCGGCCGGGGTTTCGACGAGGTAGATACCGTCACCCGCCTGCCCCATTGTTCCCTGCACCTCCGGGTGTCCGGCATGACCGATCAATACCACCTCGATATTTTTGCGGCGGTATCGGATCACTTCCATATGAACCTTGGTCACTAGCGGACAGGTCGCATCGAAGACCCGCAAAGACCGAGCTTCCGCCGCGGATCGCACCGCCTGGGATACGCCATGGGCGCTGAAGATGACGGTGCAGTCATCCGGCACCTCGTCGAGCTCTTCAACAAACACCGCACCGTCGTTGCGCAGACGCTCGACGACGTGCCGGTTATGCACGACTTCATGACGAACATAAATCGGCGCGCCAAAAAGCTCGAGCGCTCGTTCTACGATTTCTATTGCGCGATCAACACCCGCACAGAAACCACGTGGATTGGCCAGGACTATTTGCATGGGGCTAGTGTATCAAAGTGAGGTTTTCTGGCGGGACTTTGGGCCCAGTTCCAGAAGATCGAGAATAATGAACGCTACACCGATAAAAATCGCGATATCGGCAACGTTAAAAGTCGGCCAGTGCCAACCGGCATAGTGAAAATCGAGAAAGTCGACGACGTAGCCGCGAACCACCCGATCGATCAGATTTCCGATGGCGCCACCCAGCAAAAGAGATAACCCCAGACCGGAAAGCCAGCTTTCGTAGCGGCCTGTAATAATCCAGAAAAGGATTACCGCAGACACGACGGCAGCCGCGGCAACAAAAAATATTGTTTGCCAGCCACCCGCATCGCCCAGAAAACTGAACGCCGCGCCGGTGTTAAAAGCGAGCGCCAGGTTGAAGAAGCTGGTCACTTCGACCGACGCCGTAGCGAGATTCTTGAACGCCACCAGCTTGGTGTACTGGTCAACGCCAACGATAATGGCGGCTAATAGCAGAAGAATGATCATGACGCGCGAGTATACGTAACCCGCCCCGCCGTGACACCACTGCTGAGCACCCGCTGAGAAAGCCGTCCTGTGCCTTCGACGAGATAGGATTCCCAGGACCGCGGGATTTCAGGGGCGCCTTCGAGCCTTCGCCTGACGCCGTGCTGCCGACGGTCGTGAACACTGGACCACGGCCAGCCAGCCGCGTTTGAGACCAGACAGGTTCGCACGCCGGAGATTTCGACATACCGACAGGCCTCCCAGATGCGGTCATGATGAACCCGGGCGGCCAGTACCGATGGCGACCAGAGCGACTGGGGCAGCTCGTCGAGACCGAATTTTCGACACGTGTGGCGTGTGGCCAGCCGGGTCATGAGTCGCGACAGTACCGACAGATCATCGTCACCTGCCCCGTGCAGATTCAAAACCATCAAAGCCGCGGATGGCAACAGCGCCCAGGCGAGCACGGCACGAACCTTTGTGGATTCGTCGAGCGCAAGGACCCGGCGCATCTGCTGTCGATAGTTTCGATAGTCTCGCGCGTCGCAAAACACGGGCGAGCCGTTGACGCCTTTGTGTACCAGCAACCAGTTTCTCGACATGCCCAGCAGTGTGAACTGAGCCAAAAAAAAGGTCCGTGGCAATCGCCACGGACCTGTGATCTGTCTGGACCGTAAGCTCGGTCAGTTAGCGCTGCGTACCGTTGCGGGTTGAGCGTCCGACGTCTCTCGCGAAGCGTCAGCCTGGGAGCCGAGATCCCGGTTTGATCTGATGTCCGTAAATTTAAGGTCTACCAGTTCGCTCACTGTTCCGGCCGTAAACTCACGGTAGTAGGTACTGCCGTCAACTCTGAATCGGACCAGTCGTCGACCCTTGCCGGTGACGGGAATCGCATATCCACCCGACGGTGGCGTATACGCTCTCATCTCTGGCTGCCAGCGACCGTTTTCAAGGCTGTACAGCGTAACCTCTACGTCACCGATACCCTCATTCGAGTCGTAACGACCGTTGAGATCTGAAGCGGTATCGCCTTTGTCAGTCCAGACGGTGCCCACGACAAACTTGTTGCGGTGACCGGTATCAAGATTCTGGCGAGCCCGAACGTAGTTAACGACAAAGACAAATGGCCCAACGTCCTTGTCCTCGTTGCGGACTTTTACTCGCGCCACACCCACGTTGGTGTAGTCGGCGTCTGAATTCATCAGCCCGATACGATGACCCCGGCCAACCTGCATGCCATCAACGCTGAAGCCCCAGTCGATATTGAACGCTGCGTGAGTGTTCAGGCCGTTCTGGGCGTAGGAGTAGACGCTGCCACGATACAGCTTCCAGTCGAATTCCTTGGTGACATCGGCCAGCTGCCCGTCATGGTCCTGCACATCGTTCGCGCGCTGGCGCAGAGCGTGGGTCTTGGCTGCAGCGTAAAGGCGTCGGTCGAACGCGGCCGGAGGCGATGCCTCGATTACGTCGAACTCGCGCTGGAGTTTGGCAGTGTCGACGTTGAAGTACTCGCGGCCGATGCGGACGTCTGCGTCTCCCTCGGTTGCAAGCCACCGCCCTTCCGCAGCCGGGTTGGCGCGTGCGCGATTCATATGCCAGATGACGGCCTGCTCTTCCCCGTTCGGGTGCCGGCCGTCTTCAGTCACATGGTATCTCCAGACCGGTATCGACTGAGCTGAAATTGGCGCGGCCGCAAACACAACCAGTGCAGTGACGGCTGTC
>CALHMG010000181.1 GCA_938034705.1 uncultured Gammaproteobacteria bacterium | reverse complement strand
CTCCTTGCTGAAGCCATGACGATTGATGCTCTTCTGCCAGGCCGCCTCGATGTCTTCGCAGGTGTTGCCGGGTTTTGCCGCAGCAAGAGCACTTTCGATGCCTTCGAGCAGCGCCGTCTCGGCGCGACGCCAGTCTGCAGTTGGTTCCCCGAGATATACGGTGCGGCAAAGCGGGCAGTGATAACGCTTGTAGCATCCGGCAATCTCGAAAAAGGTGCCGTCACCTTTCTCGAAGGGCTTGTCGTCCCAGGTGAGGTGAGGCGCTGTTGCGTCGATACCGGTCGGCAGTAGTGGGACGATAGCGGGGTAGTCGCCGCCGTAGCCTTCGATGCCGGTGACGCCAGCGTGAAATATTTCGGCAACCAGCTTGTTCTTGGGAAGTCCGGGTTCGATGTGCTCGAGAATACGTTCATGCATCTGCTCGACGATGCGCGCCGCGGTACGCATGTACTCGATTTCCTGAGGTGACTTTATCGCGCGTTGCCAGTTCACTACCGCGGTCGCATCTCTGAGCGTCGCCTCGGGCAGCTCTCTTGCCAGCGTCTGGTGCGCGGCGGCACTGTAGTAGTAGTTGTCGAGTTCGACACCGATTACGTGGCTGCCCCAGCCGCGCTGCTTGATGAGCGCAGCGAGTGGCTGCATCGGGTGTCTTTCGGTCGACTGCACGTAATGATCGTCGTAGCCGACGATATTATCTTCCGACAGAAAGCAGGTGCGTCGCGCTCCATTGGCATCCTGGCTGCGTCCGAACCACACCGGTTCGCCTTCAAGGCCAAGGACAACGCATTGATGGACATAAAAACTCCAGCCGTCGTAGCCGGTTAGCCAGGCCATGTTTGACGGGTCTGAAACCACCAGAACCTCATAACCGGCGGCGGCCATGGCCTGTCTGGTGCGGTCGATTCGCGCCTCAAATTCACTCTTCGTGAAAGAGAGATTGTTTGTGCTCACATTCATGTTTCGTCACTCAAGTGTGCTTATGTCGCAGGGCGTAGATACAAAGTTGATACAGTAGGCGAGAGTCCCCGATAAAAGGGGTGTTGCGCAGGCGCGCTGACAATCAGAATCGCCGGTTTCGTGCCTTTCTTACAGGCTTGTTCGATGTCCTTGTCTAGACTGATATCTCGGAATTAAGTCTCGGTATGTTTGATGTTTTGTGCAACTCAGTCGGCGCCACGGATACACCGTGCTCGGTCGATGCTCTCACTGGTCGTGGCCGTCACGATTGTCTCCAGTACATCCTTGATGTCATTGATGTCTGGCTCAGGGTCGGCGTACGCGAATCAGCAGCGAATCGTCGGTGGTGACGCGGTACGAACCGCCTACCCCTGGATGGCCGCGTTGCTGTATCGCGATGACACCGACGAACAGTATGCGTTTGCCTGCGGCGGGACAATGGTCGGCCACAAGTGGATGCTGACAGCCGCCCACTGTGTGGAGCATCGTTATCGCGATACCGCCGTCAGTCTCGATACTTTCGATGTCAAAGTCGGTACGACAGACCTGCGTGATCGTAGCGCAGACCGTTACGACATCAAGCGAATCATCATCCATCCTGACTATTTCAAATTTGGCTATCCGGATCTTGCGCTGGTCAAAGTCGCCCAGCGTGCGACAGAGTCTGTGATATCCCTCGCTTCACCGGGTTCCGAAGACGAAGCTACGGGTCGACTGTCGACGGTTACCGGCTGGGGCGTCACCGACTACAACAACTACCTGGCTGAACGGTATCTTCGCGAGACGACGGTGCCGGTCGTCGCGCACGAAAAGTGTGAGGCGAGCTATTCCGGAATCGAAGGCATTTTTGATTCCCACATGATTTGCGCCGGGGAAGGTGATCGTGATTCGTGCAGTGGCGATAGTGGTGGACCTCTGTTTGTGACAGATGCGGCAACGGGCGAGTCCCGTCAGACCGGCATCGTTGCCTTCGGCGAAGGTTGCGCCGATCCGGACTATCCCGGGGTATACACCCGGGTGTCCACATTCAGGGGCTGGATTCTTTCCACGATTGGCAAGATCAATGCCTATGAAGCCGCGGTAGGATCACTGGAGGCGAACTTCGAATCTGTCTGCGACCAAACGACCTGTGAGCTTGACGCAAAACCGTCGATCGAGGGGAACGCACCCATCGTGCAGTGGCGCTGGATCTTCGGGGACGGAACTGCTGAATACGGACCGCAGATAAAACACACCTGGGAAGAGCCCGGGACCTATCGCGTAGATCTGACGGTCACTGACGCAACCGGCAAAAAGAAGAAAATGGTGAAGCATATTTCTCTTTACACAAGTGACGGGCGCGCCCCGAAGTATGAAGAGATCCACAAAGGGTATATCGCAAACAGCCAGACGATTTACGAGCCAGGGTTGGCCGGCTTCACTGCATCGGTCAGCAAGATCAAAGCCAGCTTGAGTTCAAATGCGCGAAACCTGAGTTTGTTTCTTGAGCAGTTCGACAACGCCACCGCGACGTGGACGGCGGTTGATGCATCTGTCAAAGCCGGGTCTGACGAGTTTGTTGGCTACATGCCAAGCGAACCAGGCACGTTTCGCTGGCGTATCTATGCCAAGCGGGGGCAAGGTACTTACCGGCTGGAAACCAAGCACCGCCAGTAGCTTTCGAAACCGCAACAGACTGTCACCAATAAGCGAAACCGCCGAACTAACGGCGGTTTCTTGCTGTTGCGCGTTGAAGATTCGGTTGCCCGACTCCAGACACAGATGCGAGGCGTTGCTTGTATACTGCGCCCGTGGAAACCTGGGAGGATCCCGAAAATGAACAGCAAACTAATTCTGGTACTGGCGGCGTTCGTGGCCGTGGCGTATTTCATTTTTACCGGTCAAAAGCAGGAAGCTGACCGTGCAGCGGCGTTGCCATCAGTCGCAGGTGATTTGGGGCTTGAGTATGCCAAGACCGCGTCGACCGGCTCTCTGACCTCGACAGCGTTTCCGATTTTCAGTATCGGTGACGACGTCAAAATTGAAAATGTGATGCAGGGTCGATCCGGAGACGTCGATGTCAAAATTTTCGACGTAGACTATCGAACAGTGCAGCCGGTGAATGAAATCGCCGGTAACGAAAACCCCAATCGAACCCAGCAAACGGTTGTGCTGGTTAAAGGCGACGCGTCTCTTCCAAACTTCGTTCTTCGACCGAACACTGTCGCTGAGCAGTGGATAAAGTTTTACGTCGGGGAAGGTGTTGCCATGGTCAAGGACAAGGCCGGCGATCGAATCGAACTGGCTGCCGATCAGCTGAGCAAGCTCAACGATCAGGTTCGTGGTTACACGAACAGACTCGACCCTCGTGTCAGCGGCGTGCTTGGCGACATCGCAAACTTTGTTGCGACGCCCACCCTGACGGATATTAACTTTGACGTAAATCCGACCTTCTCGGGGCAGTACCTGCTGACTGGTGCCGACGAAGTCGCGGTTCGCCAGGCCTTCAAGCCTGCCGTGCTGGATCATCTTGTCGGTCTGTCTCCCGGCGTATCGGTTGAAGCTCGAGGTGGCGAACTCATTGCCTATCGAACGGGCATGCGAACGTCGACTGCCGACATGCAGTCCTTTATGGCGCAAATAAAGACGCTGTATTCGCTGCTAAAAAACTGACCGTTGTGCGACACTAACCCGTGTCGACAGACCCAGATCAGGAATCAGACTCTTTGGCTGGCGACGACGAACAA
This sequence comes from uncultured Gammaproteobacteria bacterium, assembly GCA_938034705.1. Classification (GTDB taxonomy): domain Bacteria; phylum Pseudomonadota; class Gammaproteobacteria; order Arenicellales; family CALHMG01; genus CALHMG01. The sequence continues at coordinate 1,633 of CALHMG010000181.1, read as the reverse complement.
GGTCTCGACTGGCTATAGCGGATGGTTAGAACGGACGCCAACCCAACCACGTCGCGTCTTGGTGAGTTCCAGACGTGACGCGGTATTTCCAGATCGAGGTCCCTGATTGTGAGCAACATCGCTAAAGATTCTGTGGTTCTGATCCACTACACCCTTAAGAACAACGCGGGCGAAGTCCTCGACTCATCGTCGGGCAGCGACCCGCTCGCCTACCTTCATGGTCACGGCAACATAATTCCAGGCCTGGAAAGTCAGCTGGCAGGCAAGGCCGTAGGCGACAAGCTCGTTGCCAAAATTGCGCCGGCGGACGGCTATGGTGAGCACGACCCGCAGATGATTCAGGAAGTGCCCAAAGAGGCTTTCCAGGGTGCACCTGAAATCACCGTTGGCATGCAGTTCCAGGCACAGGGACCTGACGGCGCACAGATGGTGACGGTAACCGCTGTCGGTGACGAAGCCGTTACGGTGGACGGCAACCACCCGCTCGCCGGTGAAGAGCTGAATTTTGACGTCGAGGTCGTGGAAATTCGCGCAGCCAGCGCTGAAGAACTGTCCCACGGACACGTCCATGGTCCTGGCGGACATCATCACGACTGACGTCGCCTGCAAATATCGCCCCGGATGAAGATCGAGTCGCGAAGCTGCGTGCAGTGGCTTCCCTCGTGTCGGTGAACAACTATTGCGATCCCGGGGCTGCCCTCTACCAATGTTTTCCCTTGCGCGCGGATCTTTCTGCGCGCGCGGGAGATAATCTGGTTTCACAACACCATACAGGGAGTGCACTTTGTGAATAATATCGATGCAAAACAGATTCTCGATCAGCTGCTCCAGTCTGGGCAAAAGGTTGCCGCGAAAGGCGAAGAGCTGTTCGGAGATAAAATCGGACTGCCTGAATCCGGCCCGCAACGCGAGGCGATGCTCAAGGGGCTTGGCAAAGGTGCTGCCGCTGCCGGGGTTCTGGCGCTGCTCCTGGGTACCGGCGCCGGTAGACGTCTGACCGGAACCGCATTGAAGCTTGGCTCCGTCGCCGCGATCGGCGGCATCGGCTACACCGCTTTCAAAAACTGGCAGGCAAAGTCAGGGTCATCATCTGCGTTCGGCACATCGGTGAACGAACTCTCTGGCGCCAAGAGTGAAGAACGTGGCCGGATATTGCTGCAGGCCATGATCGCGGCTGCCAAAGCTGATGGCCATATCGACGCTGACGAGCAGGCTGCCATAGAGTCACATATGAAGGACATGGATCTTGGTCCTGGGCTGGCAGATTTCATCGCCGCGGAACTAGAAAAGCCACTGGACGCGACAGGTGTCGCGGCGGCAGCCGGTTCGACCGACGAAGCGGTTGAGATCTGGCTCGCGTCGAGACTGGTCATCGACACCGGCAACGCCGTCGAGAAACAATATCTCGACCGTCTTACAGCTGAACTCAAACTTCCAGCTGATCTTGTTACGGAACTTGAGAGCAGCGTTGCTTCGGCCTGAGTGCCGGTAACGGTCCTGCTTCGGTGATGGTGGGAACGCTTTTGCTCCGATAGTGAGAGTGGGAGCGCGTGAGCCCCGAGGGTGCCTTACCTTCGTTCCGGGAAGGGACAGTCACTGCGGCAAGGCACCCGCGCGGCACACGCTTTCGCTT
>CALHMG010000180.1 GCA_938034705.1 uncultured Gammaproteobacteria bacterium | reverse complement strand
GGACTTGGTTCCGACACCACCTACGATCCCGGCCCCTGGGAGGGTGAGCTGCGCAACATGTGGAAGCCTGTGCATCAGCAAGGCCTGTGGTTTCACGGCGGCAACCTTCAGCAGTCCAGGCACTATTCTCTCTACCTGGCTCTGCAGCTCAAAGCTCGCTTTGAGGGGATTTCGACGCCGGTTTACGGCATGCCTGAAGTCCATCATGAAAGGTAAGGTCACCGCTCGTGTGGCGTGATATCTCGCCACAGGCGGTTTTCATGGGGCTTGTCGCCGCCTTTACCGGGTTTGCGAGTTCGTTCGCGGTTTGCATTGAGGGGCTTAAAAGTGTGGGTGCGACCGAGCCCCAGACCGCAACCGCGCTGGCCGCTTTAAGTATCGCGATGGGACTGCCGGCGATTTTTTTCAGCATCAGGTCGCGGGTGCCGGTAAGTCTCGCGTGGTCAACGCCCGGCGCTGCACTGCTGGTCACAACGGGCAGTATCGCCGGTGGCTTTTCGGCCGCCGTCGGCGCGTTTATTGTGTGTGGTGCCGGACTGACACTCGCAGGCCTCTGGCGCCCACTCGGTCGCGCTGTAGGTTCGATTCCAGCCCCGATCGCCAACGGAATGCTGGCGGGTGTGCTGGTTAACCTGTGTTTTGCGCCGTTCAAGGCGATCGCTTTTGAACCGTGGTTTGGCCTGGCCATTCTCGGCGCCTGGGTGATTGCGGGTGCGATCAACCGCCTCTGGGCGGTGCCGGCAGCGCTGGCCGCATTTGTTGGCGTTGTCTGGCTCGGCGTCGAGGTGCCTGAAGGTGCCGTGGCGGCGGTATTCGACAAGCCTCTGCTCGCAGTAACCCTGACGGCGCCGTCCATATCACTGGAGGCGATCACCAATATCGCGATCCCGCTTTTTATTGTCACCATGGCTTCCCAGAACGTGCCGGGACTCGCCGTGATCAAAAGCAACGGCTACAGGCTCAGGAGTAATCTGTGGTTGAGTGTTACCGGCATGTTTTCGACAGCGTCGGCTTTTTTTGGCGGCCATGCGGTAAACCTTGCGGCGATTACGGCCGCGCTTTGTGCAGGCCCGGATGCCCATGTTGATCCGGCCCGACGTTACTGGGCGGCGATCGTTGCCGGAGTTACCTACGTGCTTTTTGGTTTACTGGCAACAATAGTCACCGGCTTGATCGCACTGGCTCCCGCGGTACTGATTCAGGCCGTCGCGGGACTGGCGTTGATTGGCGCGTTTTCCGGTGCCGCGGTTGCAGCGCTGGAACCGGCGGAGTCGCGCGAGGCGGCTGCCGTCACTTTTCTTCTGTCGGCTTCCGGCATCAGCATCTTCGGTATTTCCGGAGCCTTCTGGGGATTGCTCGCGGGACTCGCTGTGATGGCGGTAAAAAAAGTACTGCGGCCGTCAGGCTGACGATTGCGCCATTACCGAGCGCTTCCCTCGCAGTCTCCACAGCAGCGTGACGAGTATCAGGACGTTAAGCAGATTCCACGCGATGCCGTTGACGAACGCCAGCCGGTACGAGTTTGTGGCGTCAAAGATCCAGCCCGACAGGAATCCACCAAGGGCCATGCCGATAATGGTGGCCATCATGACCATCCCGACTCTGGACGCGGCTTCGGACGCAGGAAGGTATTCGCGGATGATAACCGCGTAGCTTGGAACAATACCGCCCTGGGACAGGCCGAAGATCAGCGAGACCGCGTAAAGGGCGACAATGTTGTCGAAGGGCAGGAACAGAAAAAGCGACATGCACTGCAACGATGAGGCCAGCAGGCAGGTTCGTATTCCGCCAAGATAATCACCGATGAATCCGAACAGCAAACGGCTTATAACGCCGCCCGCGAGCATCAGGCCAAGCATTTCGGCGCCGCGTGACACGCCGTATCCGAGATCGTCACTGTAAGCGACGATATGTACCTGAGGCATCGACATCGCAACGCAGCAGGCGACACCGGCGATGATCAGCAGTAGCTGCATCGCCGCAGGTGATATTGGCGGCACGATGCCGACGCTGGCGGGGGAGTCACCGAGGTTTGTTGCGGTGACTCTGTCCGGGTGCTCACGTTTGAGCATCAGTGCCAGTGGAATCATGGTAACCAGCACAATGACTCCGATCCCCACATAGGTGACGCGCCAGCCCTCACTTTCGATAAAAAATTTCATCACCGGGGGCCAGATAGCACCGGCAAAATAATTTCCGCTCGCCGCGGCTGCAATTGCGAACGCTCTTCTTTTTTCGAACCAGTGAGAGATATCGGCGACCAACGGTCCGAACGTGGTGGCGGTGCCGATGCCGATATACAGACCCTGAATAAGCGCAAGCTGCCAGATCTCGTTGGTACCGGCAGCTGCAATAAAGCCAACGCCGAGTGCGATAGCGGTAAAAACAGCCGGAGTAGAGATCCCGAGCCTGTCGACGAACCGCCCGACAAGTAAATTGCCCACGGCAAACCCGGTCATGGTGCACGTGTAGGTTAGCGACGCTGCCGCTCGGGTTACGCCAAAGTCGTCCTGAATCGCGGGAATAATGACAACAATGGCCCAGATCCCCGATCCGCCGACCGTCGCCAGCAAAACCGAGATGGCGAGTCTGAACCACGAATAGGAGCTGTCGACGACAGAAGCCGACGATTGGGCGGGGGTCGGCATACGGCTGGTCGTTTCAACAGGGTAAGATCTGGCGACTGTAGCAAACCGTCATACAAGGGGTAAGGCAATGAGCCACCCAGCGTCCGAATTCAGAGTTCGACAGCATCAAGGCGCCTCGTGGCTTGTCTCGACGAGCGTTGCGGCCTTGCTGGTGCTGGTGTTCTGGGGCCAGATCCCCGCAGCCCATGCCGGCTATCTGCCCGAAACCCCCGAAGCGTTTGTAAACAAGGCGCGGAATTTCTCCAAAAGTCAGCTTCGGCCGCTGATGGCGGGACTTTACAACTGGTTCGGCGTTGACGATGTCATTCGACCCGGAATCGAATCCGGTATTGACGCGATTCTCAATAAGAAGATCCTCAAAGTTGAGATGACGGACGTGCCCAAGGGATTTCCGATCCAGTTTGAACGGGGTGGCGTGATCTATGAGCGCAACGTGGCGCTCGAGCATGCTGTGAAATTTACGCTGGAAAACGATGACGGCAAGACGGTGGTGAAGTACCTGCCGTTTGGTAAAACCCCGGAAGGCTATGCATTTGCGGCGAGCGTGCCGGCTAAAGATCTGGCCAAAGCGTTTACAAAATCTCAGCCCGCTCCGTCCGTTCCCGATGCTGTCACTCAGACAGCGTCGACCGTCGCGAGCGTGGCGCCCGCTGATCCGGTAAAAGCTGAAGCGCCGCCGCTCGCCATAAAGATTGATGCGCCTCTGGATGTCATCACCGAAATTGCGTGTGCGTTCTTCGACAAACTCTCGGGGGAACGCAAGATCATGACGTGGCGAGCGCAGGGTACGCTGGAAGATTCTCTGAACGGTTCCGCCTTTGATACCTGTGCGGCAAAAAAACGCAGCGGCGCCGGAACGGTCAAGGTCGTGCTGGAGCAGGCCGGCAGTGCGGTTTACGCCCAGTCGACGGACAAGGTCGACGAAGCGCTGGTGTACCGAAACCAGTAGCGCTTGGGAGCCTGCCATCGCGCAAGCGAAGTCGCCGACCGCGTCCAGGCGTTCGCATTTGATCAATCTCGATCACACGTGAACTTGGGGCGTGGGAACGAGGGGTGACTGGCAACCTCAGGCGAGCAGTCTGTCTTCGAACGCCAGCGTGGTCATGTCTTCATATCCGGTTTCGGTGATGAGAACCTGATTCTCGAGCTTGACGCCGTCTTTGCCGCCCACTTCTCCGATGTAGGCTTCAACACACATCACCATTCCGGGCTCGAGTGAATACTCAAACGCACCATCGATGAAGTCTTCAGGGTAGAGGATTGACGGAAACTCGTCGCACAATCCAACACCATGCATCATCACGCCATATCGTTGCTCAATATACTCAGGTTTGAGCCGATGCCCGCGTTCTGTCAGCTCTCGAAAGCTCACCCCGGGTTTGAGCATTTCGCGATTGGTGATGATGTGCTCGTGGGCAAACTGATAAAGGTCTTTCTGTTCCGGTGTCCCGTTGCCGTCTCCGATGATCCACGTTCGCGAAAGGTCGGCACACATCCCGTAGGGACCGATCAAGTCAGTGTCAAAGGCCAGCAGCTCACCGTCCTTGATGACTCTGGGCCCTGCTTCCTGCATCCAGGGGTTGGTTCTGGGGCCGGAACTCAGGATTCTCGTTTCAATCCATTCACCACCGCGCTTGATATTCTCGGCATGCATCACCGACCACAGCTCGACTTCGGTCATACCGGGTTGCATTGCATCCTGCATCGCGTTGACGGCAATTTCTGTGGTCGCGACCGCACAGCGTAGCGCGTTGATTTCATCGGGCCCCTTGATCAAGCGCGAGTGCTCAAGCAGTTCCTGACCGCTTTTGATCTCAATGCCAAGCGCTTGGATCGCATGGGCACCGGAGACCTCGATCTTGTCGATGGCAAGCCGGCGATTCCCGCCACTGTGTTTGTCCATCAGGTCTTTGATCTGGTCGGCGAATTTTCGGGCGACGTCTTCTTCCTTATCGCCGGCGAGAAAGTAAAAGAAACCAGCACCGTGGCGAACTTCCTTGATCAGCGGAAGGTGCTCGTTAAGGTGATTGCAACCATGAAAATCCCACAGCACCATGTAGCCGTCCGGTGCAACAAAGCACGCCCGGGACGGGTTGTGGGCGGTCCACAGCTGCATGTTTGAACTGTCATTGGCGTATCTGATGTTGAGCGGATCAAACATCAGGACCCCGCCGTAGTCACGCTCACGAATCTGCGCGCTGAGCCGATCGAGTCGCGTCTGCCGCATTCGTTCGAGGTTGGGGGCCTGGATGCCCAGCGCATCCCACTCCGCAAACGCCATTGCCGTTGGACCAATCTCAACTCGGTCGTTGTCATCAGGCGATCCGTCCGGGCGCACGCGATGATTGGGATTGATCTTTGGATCAGGTCTTGAATATTGATTCATGTCAGCGTCTCACGTATTCGAAGTCGGCGAACTCAACTTGCGCATGAGACCAGTATAGGGTGAGAAAATTCGGCGCGTCTATGCCTGTGAGCGCCACGCTGTCAGAGAATTTTGCCTGGATTCATGATCCCGTTCGGGTCGAGACTGGCTTTGATCAGCTGCATGAGTTTCAGCTTGTTCGGGCACGCGTAGCGGGCAAGGTAGTCGCGTTTTTCCAGACCGATACCGTGCTCTGCCGAAAATGAACCATTGAGCTCGACCAGAGGTTCGTAGCAAATGTCGCGTACCTGATTCTCGATCGACTCAAGTGGTTCCATAGAGGCGACGGTCGTGTGAATGTTGCCGTCACCAATATGGGCAATCGTAAACAGGGCGAGTGCCGGGTCGAGCGCGGCGACATCCCGTTCGACGGTTTCAAGATAGTGTTGAATGCGCCCGAGCGGGACGGACACGTCGAACCACAGCTGGTGAGGGTAGGAGGCTTCAGCCGCAAACGACTCTTCGCGCAACCGCCACATCGCGTCACGTTCTCGATCATTTTTCGCGATTACGGCGTTATGTATCGCCCCGTTTTCGACAGCCTCGCCCAGCACACTTTGCAGAAATGACTCGCCGTCGCCGTTTTCGTTCGCGATTTCGAACAGCGCGAACGTTGCGTCATGGTCCGGCTCGAACGCAAGCACACTTTCGGAGTTGAGTTCCTTTGCCGCCTGTCTGGCGTATGCCGGCAGCATCATTTCAGCGCTCAGCAGTCGACCGTCTCGTCGGTTGTGCAAAAGCCGATAAAGCGACACCGCGTCCTGGGGTTCACCAACGCTTACCAGCGCGGTCATGCGGTTGCGTTCAATCGGGACCAGATTCAGACAAACCTGGGTCACCACACCGAGGGTGCCCTCGGCGCCAATAAACAGCTGCTTGACGTCGATGCCTTCATTCGCCTTGGTGACTTCCTTGAGTTCGTTGAAGACGGTGCCGTCGGCGAGAACGGCCTGCAGCCCGGTGACCCGATTACGGGTGATCCCGTTTCGAAACGCCTCGATTCCACCAGCGTTGGTCGACACCATGCCGCCGATGGTTGCGGTGCCGCGTGCTCCCAGATCTATCCCGACGGAAAGGTCGTATTCGTTTGCCGCTTTTTCGATTCGTTCGAGCGTCACGCCGGCCTCGGCGATGACCGTGCCTGCTACCGGGTCCAGTGACACAATGCTCGCAAGGCGCGAGGTTTCAACGGCGATTTCGCCATCGCTGGATACCGCACCCATGGCGAGACCGGTTCTGCCACCGTGGGCGACCACGCCAATGTGGTTGCTCGAGCAATACGCGAGGATTTTGCCGAGCTCATCGATGTCGGACGGTCTGACGAGAACACCACAGCGAAAATTTCCAGCGTCGATGCCCGGGTCAAGACCGTCGAGATCCTCGTGGGTACGCAAACCACCGTCTCCCGTGATCTCGCGCAACGCGGTAAGGTGCTTTTCGTTTACTGCCATCGATCAGGTGAAGTCCGGTGTTACAGGCCGGGTTGGTTCACCGCGATCCGTGATGTCCTTGCCGGCGGCAAACAGAATGTCCTCGCGGTAGCGCGAGGCAATAAGCTGTACGCCAACGTGGGTGCGGTTGTGGATTCCGGTTGTCACAGTGAGTCCCGGAATTCCCATGAACGGCAGACCGATCTGGGGCATCTGGGATTCGATAATTCGGGCAAAAGCTTCGCTCGATTCGACGTCCTCGTTATCCCTGAACGGCAGTTCGGCACTCACCGGTGTCATGACAACCGGATATTCATCGAGAAACGCCAGCCACTCGCGGGTCAACCGGGATCGTGAATGCAGCAGGTCAAGGAATCCGTCGAGGTCGGGGGACGGGTTGTTGCGCTCAAATTCGCCAAACACGAAGTTTGCGTCGGGATCATTTTCTTTTTCAAAAATTTCGAATCCGTTGCGTCTTGCTTCGGACATCCACAGCAGTATCTGTAGCTCGGCCGGTTCACGCAGCGCCGGGCAGGGAGTGTTCGTGACCTGCCATCCCGCGTCGGTCAGTCGACCGGCGGCATCCTGCAGCGCGTCGGTGACTTCGCTGGCGACCTGCAGGTCGTCCGGATTAACGCACAGGGCAACTTTCTTGTTGAACGTTCCAAGGTCCAGCGGCACCGGCGCCCACCACGGGTCCCGAACGTCTCTTGCCGACATTGCCTGCAGGCTGAGTTCGAGATCTTCTACGGTGCGCGCGAGTGGTCCCTGAACGGAAGTGATCTGGCCGCCGATATGACGATCCGGCGAGGAAGGATTCATGGCCGGAATGCGCCCCAGGCTGGGTCGAATACCGTGAATGCCACATGCGTACGCCGGATAGCGGATCGATCCGGCAATGTCACTGCCATGACCTATCGGGCCTATGCCGGACGCGACTGCCGAGGCCGCGCCTCCGGATGATCCACCGGGGGTGATGTCCGGGTTGTGCGGATTGCGGGTGTGACCGTGCAGCGTATTTCGCGTAAACCAGCGCATTGAGAAAGCCGGTGTGTTGGTGCGCCCGACAATGACAGCACCAGCTTTCTTGAGGTTGGCAACAACCGGGTTATCGGTATCAGTTACGTTGTTCTTCTGGAGTTTCAGGCCGTTGGTGTTGGTATGGCCGGCGTGATCAACGTTGACCTTTATCGTCACCGGCACGCCGCCAAGCAGGCCGGGGTTTTCGCCGCGCGCAATCGCCTCGTCGACAGCGGCAGCTGTTGCGAGCGCTTCGTCCGGCATTTCGGTAACGACCGCATTGAGTGTCGGGTTGACGACTGCCAATCGATCCAGCACAGATTGCGTAGCCTCAACCGCAGAAATATCTTTGGTTTTGATGAGTTGCAAAAGTTCGGTTGCAGATTTCTGCCAGGGCTCTGTCATGGGGTGATCTCACAAAATTGCGGGTGATGTTCAGGTGACGCTTGCGACACTGATTGGTGGCAGGCGGTTGGCGGTTGAAAGTTGCTCTTCGATCAATTGTGCTACCTGAAGGACGACGTGATCCTGACGATGCCGACCAACGATCTGCACGCCCAGCGGTGGTTCATCGTGCTCCCAGGAAAGAGGGCAAACGGCTGCAGGTTGCCCGGTCAGGTTGAACGGAGCCGAGAAGGGTGCAAATCCATACCCCAGTTGCGCCCATCGCTGCATGTCGACGGTGTCACCGGTACGCGCGCTCAGCGAACCGACTTCAGGCGGATCTGTCGCAAGCGCTGGTGTGACGAGCAGGTCCAGATTGGCACGGTTCTGTGCGTCAATCAGATCCCGGGCGACCGCGGTAGCCCGGTGACGGCACTGTTGCAGGTCCAGCGCCGTCAGGGCGTCAGCCTCCTGCAGGACGAGACGAGTCAGCGGTTCAAGTTCATCGGGGTGGGGCGGTCGACCGCGAATCTTCTCGTGTCTTTTAATCTCTGCGATCGCGTCCACGACCCACAGTGTTTCATACCATGCTTCGATCTCGAAGTTTTCGGGGAACGAAAACGGTATGCAGCGGTGGCCGAGTTCCGTCAAAAAACCGACCACGGCTTCGACGGCTGCACCATGACGCCGCTGAACGTCGGCGCCATCAGGGGTCCGGGTTGTGTAGCCGATGGTCAGCCGCTTGGGGCGTTG
>CALHMG010000179.1 GCA_938034705.1 uncultured Gammaproteobacteria bacterium | reverse complement strand
AAAAGGCCCTGGATACTTCGACCGGGGCGTTTACGCGGCGCAGCGCCGGCTTTTCGGCACAGTGGCCTTTCTCAAGATCAAATCGCGGTCTTCCATCAAGCGTCGTGCCGTATGCCTCGCTTTGGCTACGGCTCTCTTCTACCCACCCGTCGAAATCCTGCCGCAGGGAGGCCAGCTGCTCTGGAGACACCGCATCTTCCAGAACGAGATAGCCGTTCGACCAGAAAAAGTCCTGCTGCTGTTTGGTTAACACTGCCATCGGGGTGTTCCTCGAGGTGGGCTCAAGTCACTGATCTTATCGAGACCAAAACTCTGAAGCACGTGACAAAGCCGGTCCAGATCTGAATGCGACACTTGAGATTCAATTCCTGCACGCTGGATCCAGCCACGATTTTCTCCCGGTACAGCGTGCGAAACCGGTCGATTTTGTCAATAGTGTCTAGATCTGGCGTCCGGTGACAACATACCATTGCGGGCAGTTTTCCTGACCAGCCGCTTTGCCGAACCTTAATGTCCCGCGACCTTTTCGAATACCACCCCGTGCTCGGCTATCGGTTCATTCCGCAGTTAAAAGCCCGAGTGCGCCATGAAGGTGGAGGCTATCTTGTCCGGACCAGTTCTCTCGGCTTCAGACAGACAAGCGAACCGACGCGTCCACGAACACCGGGCGTCCAGCGCGTGCTCGTGTTCGGGGATTCCTACACTGCCGGCGACGGCGTCAGCAACGGCTATCGTTATACGGATTTGATCGAGCAGCAGCTCGACGGTGTCGAAGTGGTGAACTTCGGGCTTCCCGGATCAGGAACGGACCAGCAGTATCTCAGCTACTGCGAGTACGCAAAGGATATCGACGCCGACCTCCTCGTGATCGCGCCGATGGTGGAAAACATTGTGCGCAATCCGGTTGGGCATCGGCTGACGATGAGTTCCACCAACGGCAGACTGGTGCGACGTGCCAAACCCTATTTTGAATTGAGCAACGGGCAGCTGGTTCTGAAACACTCGCCGGTTCCAAAAGCGGTAGTCGAGGTCGACGCAGAACCCCGTGACCAGGAAACCCAACCTGGCATTGCGCAACGACTCACCGCGGCCGCCGACGAACGACTTCCGGGCTTCAAGGCGTGGACCCAGCGCGTGCGAGGAATTACCTGGCCGGTCGAGTACGACAGTGAAGACGACCCGGCATGGCGATTGATGCGTGAGATCATCGTGCAATGGAAAGACAAAGCAAGCACGCCGGTGGCGCTCTGCCCGATACCAACCTTTGGGCATGTCCAGGGTGGCATCAAGGCCGACCCTTACCTGAAACGGTTTGCTGAAGTGGCGCAGACCATCGACGCATCCCTGATCAATCCGCTACCGAATTTTCTCGATCTGCCTTATGCGGAGCGAGGCAGTTGCAGGTTTCCCAACGACGAACACCCCAATGAGAAAGGCCATGAGGTTCTCGCCAACGCAATCGGCGCGCAGCTCAGGAAGATACTGAAGTTATGAAGAGGTATTTTTAATCCCGTGGCATCTGCAAAACATATTCTTGGCGTTTCCGCGTTCTATCACGACTCCGCTGCCGCTCTGGTAAGCGATGGTGAGATTATTGCCGCAGCGCAGGAAGAGCGATTCTCTCGCAAGAAACACGATCCACGATTCCCGGCAAATGCGATCAACTACTGTCTTGAAGAAGGCGGTATTGAAGCCCGCGATCTCGCTGCGGTGGTCTTTTACGAAAACCCGATCAAGACGATGGACCGTGTCGTACAGATGCTTGCCGAAACCGGTGAAGCCGGGCTCGGACCGTGGCTTGAAGGCGCACCCGGCGCCCTCGGAACCAAAATCAGGTTTGATGACCTCGTCGCGAATGAATTGAAGTGCGACGTTCCGGTGCTCTACAGCGAGCATCACCTGTCTCACGCCGCAAGCACCTACTTTCCGTCTGCTTTCGAAGAGGCGGGAATCCTGACCGTTGACGGTGTTGGCGAATGGGCCACCACCACTCTGGCGATGGGTCGGGGCCGAGAGATCGAAGTGCTTGAGGAAATTCACTTTCCACACTCGCTTGGCCTGTTGTACAGCGCGTTTACGCAGTTTTGTGGCTTCAGGGTGAACTCGGGTGAATACAAGCTAATGGGGCTCGCCCCCTACGGACGCCCGGTTTTCGCCGACATCATTCGAGACGAACTCGTTGCCATAAAACCCGACGGCTCGTTTGCGCTCAATCTGGAATATTTTGGATTTCTGGATTCGCTGTCGATGACGAATAGTCGATTTCATGAGCTACTCGGCGGCGAGCCGCGCGAGGCCGAGAGTCGCCTGACGCAACGCGAATGTGATCTGGCGGCCTCAATCCAGGTCGTGACCGAAGAAGCGGTAATGAAACTGGTTGAGACCCTTGTCAGAACAACAGGTACACGCAATCTTTGCATGGCCGGCGGTGTCGCCCTGAATTGCGTCGCGAATGGCAAAGTCATTCGCGAAGGACTGGTCGACGACATCTGGATTCAACCCGCGGCCGGAGACGCTGGCGGTGCGCTCGGTGCTGCGATGCTTGCGTCCTACAAGTACTTCGACATTCCGCGTGCTCCGTGTAACAAGCGCGACAGACAAAATGGAAGCTACCTTGGCGCCGGCTACTCCAACGCCGAAGTCAAAGCGTATCTGGACGTCAACGAAAAACCGTATCAGGTGCTCGAGAACGAAGAACGCGCCCGCTACGTTGCTCAGTCTATCGCCGACGGGAAAATCGTTGGCTACATGGTCGGGCGAATGGAGTTTGGCCCCCGCTCTCTGGGTTCCCGGTCGATTCTCGGCGATCCACGCAATCAGGATACGCAGTCAACCATGAATCTCAAGATCAAATATAGAGAGTCGTTTCGGCCGTTCGCGCCCTCGGTACTCGACTACCGGAGCAAGGACTATTTTGATCTTGAAAGCGACAGCCCGTACATGCTGCTCGTTGCCCCGGTCAAAGAAGAGATCCGACTGCCGTTTGAGCTGAACGATGAAGAAGACCTTGTCGACGTAGTCAACAGGCCTCGCAGCTCTCTTCCTGCCATTACCCATGTGGATTTCAGCGCCCGCGTCCAGACCGTGCACGAAGACACCAAACCCGACTACTTCAACATGTTGCGCGAATTCGAGAAGATCACAGGCGAAGGTGTCGTTGTAAATACCTCGTTCAACGTCCGCGGAGAGCCCCCGGTGTGTTCGCCTCGAGACGCCTATGTGTGTTTCATGCGCACCGAGATGGATGTTCTGGTGATGGAAAACTGCATTCTCGAAAAAACCCAACAGCCGGCGTTTGATGACGTTGCCGACTGGCGTGGAGAATACGAACTTGATTAACTCTGAAGACCGCGAGCTGTTAACGACATTTTTCAAGCAACGAATAGTGCCGTTAAGCGAGGACTTGTCAATCAAGGAAACTTACGCACAGCGACGTGCCGATCGGGACAGCTTTTTTGTCAAACGACACAGCCCTTCAATGACCCGTGTTGAATTTGAGCTGGACCTGAAAGATCGCGACGCGTTCGCCGCAACGCTTGAAACACACTGGCAAAACCGACCGCTTCAGCCAGTTGCGCAAGACCTGATCACACTCGGCACGCGCTTTGAACAGCTGGATGAAAAGGTAGACCTGTCCGAATTCGTCTACGAAATGTTCTAGGAACCGTCCGCCCGTGACCCGTCGGCCAGCAGCCAGCCTGCGACCGCAAGCGCGAGCAAAGCCCCCGCTATTTGAGCAACGATAAACCCCGGTGCATGGGCCGGCGTAATGCCCGCAAACGTGTCGCTCAAGCTGCGCGCGATGGTAACGGCAGGATTAGCAAACGACGTTGATGCGGTAAACCAGTACGCAGCCGTAATGTAAAGACCGACGGCCACAGCGACGGCACTCTCGCGCGCCTTTAATGTAGCCAGTATCGTGAAGACAAGACCAAAGGTTGCGACGCCCTCCGCAAACCATTGCGCGCCGCCTGTTCGTAATTTTGTCGACAGCTGCCAGACAGACAGATCAAACATCAGGTGAGCTGCCCACACTCCAAGCACGCCGCCCACGATTTGAATCGCCACGTAAACGAGACTGTCTCGAATTCCAATTTCTCTTCGCAGCGCAAAAAC
>CALHMG010000178.1 GCA_938034705.1 uncultured Gammaproteobacteria bacterium | reverse complement strand
TTCTGAAAAAGCGCCCGGGTTTTGAGCGCCAGACGCTGCGAACCAACCTCACGGATGCCGAGGCGGCGCGCTTTGCGGCAAACCGACAGAACTTTCCGGGAGTTGAGCTGCAGGCACGTTTGCAGCGTCACTATCCTCAGGGTGCACTGACGGGGCACATTGTTGGTTACGTCGGGCGCATCAGCGAAAAAGATCTCGACACGATCGACCGAGCCTCCTACAGCGGCACCGAATACATCGGCAAGCTTGGCATCGAGTCACAGTACGAAGACGATCTGCTCGGTACGGTAGGTGTTGAGCAGGTTGAGACCAACGCTCACGGACGCATCGTGCGCAAGCTTTCGCGCACGCCGGCCAAGGCCGGGCAGGATCTTTTTCTGTCGATTGACACCAAGCTGCAAAAGGCGGTGTTCGAGGCCATGGGTGACTGGCGCGGTGCGGTGGTCGCCATCGAGCCGTCGAGTGGCGACGTGCTGGCTATGGTCAGCACGCCCGCGTATGACCCGAACCCTTTTGTTGAAGGCATCGACACCAAGTCTTACGGCCTGCTGCGCACTGACGACGGCAGGCCGCTGCTTAATCGCGCGCTGCACGGGCGGTATGCGCCCGGTTCGACCATCAAGCCTTTTATGGGGCTTGCGATCATGCAGCACGGCATCAACACCAACACCACCGTGCACTGTCCGGGGTTTTATCAGCTGCCGGGCGTGAAGCATAAGTATCGCTGCTGGAAAGAACACGGCCACGGCAAGATGCATCTGCATGATGCGGTCGTCCAGTCTTGCGACGTCTATTTCTACAAGCGCTCGCGCGATCTCGGCATTACGCGCATGCACAAGTACCTCACGAGTCTCGGACTCGGGGTAAAAACGGGTATCGACCTTGAGGGCGAGCCGAGCGGACTGATTCCGTCCAAGGACTGGAAGCGCGCCGTACACGACCAGCCGTGGTATCCGGGTGAAACGATCATTGCCGGTATCGGGCAGGGCTACACGCTGGCAACGCCACTGCAGCTCGCGGCGGCAACGGCCATGCTGGCAAGGCGCGGCCAGATCGTGAAGCCGCGCTTTGTGCGTTCTGTGATGGATCCGGCATCTGGCGACACCACTGATCTGGGCGTTGTCATGACGGCCCCCACAGAGATCACGTCACCTGAATTCTTCGCGGCCGCGATCAAGTCCATGGAAGATGTCGTACATGGCAAGCGGGGCACGGCCAGACGCATCGGCGCCGACTCGCCGTATCGCATCGCCGGCAAGACCGGCACGGCCCAGGTCGTCGGTATCCGTCAGGGCGAAAAGTATGACGAGAAGACGCTGAACAAAAAGTTTCACGACCACGCGCTCTTTATCTCTTTTGCGCCAATCGACAATCCCCAGATTGCGGTAGCTGTCGTCGCCGAAAACGGCGGCGGAGGCAGTCGCACCGCGGCGCCCATCGCGCGCAAGGTCATGGACAGCTATCTCGTCGATATCCTGGGTCACTACAAGCTGCCGGAGCCGGAAGTCGAGTTGCCCAAGAAGCCTGGTGAGGCGTGATGGAAAGCGCACGCCTGAGCAATCAACAGCGCTTTCATATTGATGTGCCGCTGCTGCTTGGCATTCTCGCGCTGTGCGCGCTGTCGCTCGTCATTCTCTACAGCGCAGGCGGCGAACGTTTTGATCTTCTTTATCGTCAGGGCGCGCGAATGCTGGTGGGTCTGGTTGCGATGTATGTCATTGCCCAGGTTGCGCCGGCCGATCTGCAGCGCTGGTCGCCCCACGTCTACGCGGTCGGTCTTGGTTTGCTCGTTCTGGTTTTGATCATCGGTTTTGTGGGCAAGGGCGCACAGCGCTGGCTTGATCTTGGTGTGTTCAAGTTTCAGCCATCAGAAATCATGAAGCTCGGTGTGCCGATGATGGTGGCGTGGGTGATGACCCGAAGACCGCTGCCACCGCGCAAGCGAGACCTGACGCTCGCCTTTATCGTCGCCGCCATTCCGTCGGCGCTGGTGATTCTGCAGCCTGACCTTGGCACCGCGATCATGATCATGCTGTCCGGCCTGCTGGTGATATTTTTAGGTGGCATGCTGTGGCGACACATTTTTCTGCTGGCCATTCTCATCGGCGCGGCGCTGCCGGCGGCGTGGTTTTTTGTCATGCACGAGTATCAAAAACGCCGTGTGCTGACGCTGCTTGATCCCTGGTCCGATCCGCTGGGTGCGGGCTACCACACGATTCAATCCATCATCGCTGTTGGCAGCGGCGGCACCTCGGGTAAGGGGTGGCTGAACGGCAGCCAGTCGCGCCTGGAGTTTATCCCCGAGCGCAGCACCGACTTCGTCTTTGCCGTCTATGCAGAAGAGTTTGGGTTGATGGGTGGCGCATTGTTAATTGCGGGCTACGTATTCGTGGTCGGACGAGGTCTTTTGATCTCCGTCTATGCGCAAGATACGTACAGTCGTCTTATATCCGGCGCACTCGCCATTACCTTCTTCTTTTATGTGTTCGTTAACGTTGGTATGGTTGTAGGCATACTTCCGGTTGTAGGTGTGCCGCTACCGTTGATTTCCTACGGGGGCACGTCGATGGTGACGCTGATGATTGGTTTCGGCATTCTCATGAGCGTGCACACCCACCGCAAGTTTCTGCAGAGCGGTTAAGGCGGCCATGGGGCTGTCCTGACTGAAGAGCTGCCGGCAGGGATTTTCCGGCGGGTCTGCTGCAGACGAGAGGACAGTGAGCGAAGGTGAGGTAACCGTCCGGCGACGGTTCGCAAACAGAGTAAGGATATGGGGTAAGGGAATGGACGGTTTCAGGGAACTGAAACCCGTATCGGTTATGGAACAACGTACTCAAATATTTTTGTCTGGAATTCAAACGCTGCAGGGCGCGCTTGCGACCTGCTTCAAACCGGCTGCCGGCGTCCTGGCTGCGGCCCTGATCATGGCCCTGTTTACCGCGAGCCCGCGCGTCGCTGTTGCGGTCGACGTAAGTGCTCACCCCGAACTTGTCACCATCGTCGACGAGATGGTCAACAGCCACGGTTTTGACCGGGGCCAGGTCAACGCAATTTTTGGCAAGGCGGTCTACAAGCCGAAAATTATTGCGTCGATGAAGCGGCCGGCGGAACGGCTCACGTGGAAAAAATACAGACCGCTTTTTGTCACCGAGTCCGGCGGCAAGAAGGGCGCCGCCTACATCGCCAAGCACGCCGAGGCTTTTGCGCGAGCCGAAAAAGAGTTTGGTGTGCCCCAGAACGTGATCGCCGCCTTTATCGGTGTCGAGACACGCTACGGCAAAGTCACCGGCAGCCATCGCATTCTCGACAGCCTGACCACGCTGACGGTGGGTTATCCACGTCGTTCCAAGTTCTTTGGCCGCGAGCTGCGCGAGTTTCTGCTGCTGTCCAAAGAGGAGGGCTTTGATCCTCTGGCGCTCAAGGGTTCCTATGCGGGGGCCATGGGGATTCCGCAGTTTCTCTCCAGTAGCTACCGCGCG
>CALHMG010000177.1 GCA_938034705.1 uncultured Gammaproteobacteria bacterium | reverse complement strand
GATATGGG
The DNA here is from genome assembly GCA_938034705.1 of uncultured Gammaproteobacteria bacterium. Taxonomy (GTDB): domain Bacteria; phylum Pseudomonadota; class Gammaproteobacteria; order Arenicellales; family CALHMG01; genus CALHMG01. The sequence continues at coordinate 6,475 of CALHMG010000177.1, read as the reverse complement.
CACCCAGTATCGTTCCGGCATTTACGTCGAAAATGACACCCAGAAGAGTGTGGCTGAAGCCACATCCCAAATCTACCAGCGGGCTCTGGCCGGCGCAGGCGGTGCGACGATTACGACCGAGATCTTACCGATTCGCGAGTTCTATTTTGCCGAGGACTACCATCAACAATATCTGGCCAAGAATCCGATGGGCTATCGTTGTCACGCCAACACAGGCATCGGCTATCCCAGACATACAGCAGCCGCGAGCTAGAGCGGCCGCTACAGTAATGTGGTTCGTTGTCTGGCGATGCCGAAGGCCTCGGCGAGCATGAATCCTGAGTGTCCTCCACGCATCCGGGCGAGGGATCGGATGTAGTCGTAGCTTCTGGGGTGTATTCCGCCCACGATTTCAGAGGCGTAGCAGTGCAACGCTTCGACTTTGGCATTCCACGTCTCGTCGATTCCCACAAAGTGCTGTGGGTTAAAGACGAACTCCTGAAGCTGCGGGGCTTGATCTGTTGACGAGGGCGTTTCAAAAGTCAAAAGCGACTCAATTGACAACCCATGCGCCGTCATCGGTCTACACGCGGCGTAGGTAGCCTTAAAAGTCAGCTGGTGATCGGTGTTGGCATCCCCGGGGTGGTGGGTGTAGATGATGGTCGGCCGCTCGGTCTTAACGACGCCCTCTATGCCGTGGATAAGATCGATAAACGGAACCTGGTCAAATTTCTGATCGGGAATATCGAGAAAGACGAGATCGGAAACACCCAGTTTTATTGCCGCCTGTTCGGCGCAACTTAAGCGCTGCGGATTTTTATCGCGTTCCTCGGATTTTTCGTCTTCGCCTTCGGACAGGATCAGGACCACAACACGATCACCACGCAGCGCATGCAGAGCCAGAGTGCCGCCAACTCCGAGGACTTCGTCGTCGGGGTGAGCGACGACACACACGACCGTGTGCTGGCGCCTGGCAATGAGATTGGTTCTTGGCAGCGGCAGCTCCTGGGCAGTCGCCAGCCTGGCTTTCTCGACAATAACGGCCTGGCCATCACCGGCGAAAAAATGCGCGCCGGGGTATGGAGGGGCGAGCGCTCGGACGAGATTTACGACCTTTTCTGCGGGTTCATTCCAGTCTATTTCTCCGTCACTCTTGGAGCGTTTACGTGTGTAGGTTGACAGGGAAAGGTCATGCGGGGTTCGTGGCGCGGTTCCCGCGCACAGTTCGTGTAACCTCGTCTCGACCAGGTCGACCGTGGCCTGGTTGGCCTTTTTTAGCACATCGTTTGCGTCTTCATCCGGTGCGATGTCAAACGCTTTGGTGTCGATAATGTCTCCCGCATCGATGGCCTTGTCCATATAGAACATGGTGACACCGCTGGATGTCATCCCGTCAACGATGGCCCAGATCACAGGCGAGCAACCGCGACGCCCGGGCAAAATGGCGGTGTGAAAGCCGACGGTCCCTTTGCTCGGAACCTGCAGAACTGACTCAGGAATGATCACGGACATCCCGACGATCAGGACCAGGTCCGGCGCTGCATCTTGCAGAGTTGGAACCGTGTCTTCGATGTTAGTGAACTTGTGATGACGACCCGGAGCCGCAACACCATCGAGTGTGACGTAGCCAGACTGTTTTATCGCGAGCGTATCGTCGAGGGAGAAAACGGCTGCGAGAGTTACGTCGGAACGCGATTCGATGTGCTCGGCCACCAATCGGCCGTCTTCGAGGCCCGCGTACAAAGCTACGCGCGGCAGCGGGCGACCGACGTCCGCCTGATCGGAATGTTTCAATTAACCACCATTGGCATCACTACTCGTCAGTTAAGTAAAACAGGTATCTGGTCTGGCGAGATCAACTATTCACAAGAAAAAGGCCGGCGAAAACCCGTCTAACAGGTTATCGCCGGCCGCGACTTTTCCAGATTACATGTTGTCTATTTTGCGTGTCTTGTTGCCCCACAGCCAGGACCAGCCATTGTTAGCGCCGTCGACGCTGCTGCTGGGCGCGGTCGATTGCTCGCGCACTTCGAGCTGTGTGAAAGGTCTGTGCGTTTCACCGAGATACAGCTGGCGTGGTCGACCGATCTTCTGGTGATCGTCGGCGAGCATTTCTTTCCAGTGGGAGATCCATCCGACGGTGCGGGCAATCGCGAAAAGAACCGTGAACATGTTGGTTGGAAAGCCCATGGCCTTGAGAATGATGCCTGAGTAGAAATCAACATTCGGGTAGAGCTTGCGACTGACAAAGTACTCGTCTTCGAGAGCGATACGTTCGAGCTCCGCCGCAACTTCCAGCAGCGGGTCGTCAACACCGAGTTCGGCGAGAACCTCGTCGGCACTGGCTTTCAAAATCTTGGCGCGCGGATCGTAGTTCTTGTAGACCCGGTGTCCAAAGCCCATCAGTCGCCAGTCATCATCAGGATCCTGAGCGCGTTTCACAAACTCGGCGACCCGGTCTTTGGTGCCAATCTCGTTGAGCATCTTCAGCACCGCCTCATTGGCACCGCCGTGTGCAGGGCCCCACAGAGACGCGATGCCCGAAGCGATACACGCAAACGGATTCGCGCCAGAAGATCCGGCCAGTCGTACGGTAGACGTCGACGCGTTCTGTTCGTGATCGGCGTGCAGGATAAAGATCTTGTCCATCGCCTTCGCGAGCACCGGACTGACTTTGTATTCTTCTGTAGGCGTCGAGAACATCATATGCAGGAAGTTCTCGGCATATGACAGGTCATTGCGTGGATATACGAAAGGCTGACCCAGGTAGTACTTGTATGCCATGGCGCCGATCGTCGGCATCTTCGCGATGAGACGATGCGCCGAAATCATGCGTTGCTGAGGGTCATCGATATCCGTGCTGTCGTGATAGAAGGCCGACAGCGCGCCGACAACGCCGCACATGATAGCCATCGGGTGAGCGTCACGACGGAAGCCGCGCAGGAACGTATTGATCTGTTCGTGGACCATCGTGTGATGGGTGATGTCGTGTTCGAACGCACTTTTTTCCGCGTTGGACGGCAGATTGCCGTGCAGCAGGAGATAACACACGTCGAGAAATTCGCTGTTCTCGGCGAGATCTTCAATCGAGTAACCGCGGTGGCGCAAAATGCCTGCTTCGCCGTCGATATAGGTGATGGAAGACTGGCACGATGCCGTCGATGTAAAGCCGGGGTCGTAGGTGAACATTCCGGAGTCGCGGTAGAGCGCCCGGATATCGATCACACGTGGGCCTTCCGAGCCTTCAAGAATCGGCAGATCCCACGATTCGCCTGTCACGTTGTCGTGCAGGGTCATGTAGTGTTTCTGGTCGTCGGCTTGTTTGTCGCTCATGCTTTATATTTCCTCTTGGCTCGGTCGTGGCTTTTTGAGCCAGACCATTTAACTGTCCACCGCGCTCGGTTCCGGGTGATGCTGATGGAACAAGCGTTCGGTTAACTCCAGGACGTGAGCGGGATCTCCGCGACATCCAGGTTTCACAAAAAATGCTGTTGATGCGTTTGTTAGTGTCAGGTGCCCGCACTCGATGATTCACGGCGGGTCACCTGTCTGGCGCCGACAGGACGTGTCGCGGTTGACCGATAGTTGCGGCATTCGCGACCGGCAGGTCCGGCGGAGGCAGTGGCGGCCCGTTTTCAGAGGATTGGTCTGGAAAGGGCCTGAGCATTAATTATGTTAATGCAACGCAACGACTGCCTGCGCTTGCGTTAATCCCTATTCTACCGCAGATTGAACAAAACCGGCGGCGATGTGTCGGTTGGTGCGAGGCTCGGTCTGTGCCGCGAGTTAGCGACCATTCGGCGTCTAACCCGGCGAAAATGCAGCATTTTGGTGGCGCTGGGCGCGGCACCGGGACGCGTGCGTACGCGGGGGCGTCGGTCAAACTGCATACTTTCGGGGGTTGGCGTTGTCGTTTTTGAAATGTTGAACCCGCTGGCGCGCTGGCGCCATGACATTGCCGCAACGCTGTCACTGGCTCTGCCGGTGATGATTTCCCGAGCCGGCATACTGATCATGGTGATGGTCGATACGGCGATGTCGGGCCGGTCAGGGGCCTCTGAGATTGCCTACTACGGCGTCGGGGCGGCGCCTCTGATCACGATGATTGTGATGGGCGTCGGCTTGATTATCAGCGTCCAGATTATCTGCGCTCAGGCCGTCGGGGCCGGGGATACGCGGGAGTGCGGCAGCGTCTGGCTTGCCGGAATGGGGTACGCGGCAGTTCTGGGTATCGCGATGGTGGCGATGACGTCGTTTCCCGAGTTCTGGCTTTCAAAATTCGGACAATCGGCCGACATTGTCGCCGGCGCCGCGCCGGTGATGTACGCGCTGGGTTGGGGTCTGCCGGCCGTTCTGGCGTTTTCGGTCTGCAATCTGTTCCTCGAAGCGCTCGACCGCCCCTTGCCGGGCATGGTGGTCATGATCGCGGGCAATGTATTGAACATCGCTGCCAACTGGATTCTGGTCTTTGGCAACGCCGGCTGGCCGGCGATGGGTGCAGAAGGCGCAGCGTGGGCAACTACCGGCGTACGCGTAATCATGGCTATTGCCCTCGTCGTGACGGTTCTCGTTTCGGTCGATCGAGCGCGTTACGGATTCGGACCCTGGCACGGAAGTGTTTTCAGAATCTCACGTCGTATTGCGCGGATCGGTCTGCCGATGTCGCTTGGCGTCGGTCTTGAGTCGAGCGCGTTTGCGACCATGACAATGCTTGCCGGTGTTCTTGGCGCGACCGCCGTTGGCGCCTACACGATCGCCCATAACCTCAACGCTCTGGTCTTCATGTTTGGACTGGGTGTGTCGACCGCCGCGGCTGTTCGAACAGGCAACGCACAGGGTCGTCACGATGCAGCCGGCCTTCGACGGGCGGGTTGGGTTGCTGCGGGCATTGGCACAGTCGTCTTGTGTGTGCTTGGTCTCCTGCTGTTGTTGTTCGGCCCGGCACTCGCGGCCCTCTACACACGAGAGGCAGCCATCACGGCGCTGACGCTGTCGATAATGCCGATCGTTGTCGCCATGCTGATACCGGACGGGCTTCAGGTCGTGCTGATAGGCGCGCTGCGCGGAGCCGACGATTTCTGGAGCGGTGCGATCGCGCAGTTTGTCGGGTTCTGGGTGGTCATGGTTCCGCTCGGCTACTGGCTCGGGGTGACGACCAATGGCGGTGTACACGGGCTGCTGTGGGCGGTGTTGATCGGTGCAGTAGTATCATCGATCATGGTTCTGGCTCGTTTCGAATGGCTCGCCAGAACCCGAGCGACCGAATTCGCAAATGTACTGAACCACAGGAAGCCCATTGAGCCGTGACGCCTTCATACTGACGCGCGAGTGGTACGACACACGCGATGGCCTCGAGATCGCCTATTGGGCCTGGAGCGATACCGGGCCGTGCAAAATAAGAATCCGCAATACCGAATCGGTCTGCTTCATTGAACGTGATGCGCAACTCGACGGCTTACATGATGACGTGCTGCGAACCTTCAGGCGACGCGAGCTTGAAATGCAGAGTCTCGCGGGCAAGGCAGTAGATGCCGTTTATTTTTCACGCCAGCGCGACCTGCTGAATTTCAGAGACGCCTGTCGTGGCATCGGCGTTACCGTCTTCGAATCTGACATTAAACCTGCTGACAGGTATTTGATGGAGCGGTTCGTGACCGCCAGCTGCCAGATTGAAGGTGAACCGATAACGCGAAAAGGCTTCACCGAATACCTGAACCCCAAGCTTCTTCCCTCCGAGTCATTGCCGTCTCTGCACGCGGCCAGCGTCGACATTGAAACTTCGGATATCGAAGGCGCGCTGTTTTCGATCGCCGTCAGCTCCCAGGTGGACGAATGTGTGTTTCTTGTTCGGCGTTCGTCGACGGCAGAATTGACGTCCAGCGTTCTTGACGGTGGAGCGCCGATACACGTTGTTGACAGTGAAGAGGAGTGTCTGCAGGCATTTTTTCAGTGGCTCGACGTACACGATCCGGATGTGCTGATCGGCTGGAACGTTGTTGGCTTCGATCTCGATTACATTGAAAAACGATGTCGGGTTCACGGGCTGCCGTTTCGGGTAGCAAGAGCGGGTTCTCGCGCGACCATTCTCCAGCCCCAGGGGCAGGGCGACACCAAGGTGCCACGCATCCCGGGACGCGTGGTGCTCGACGGGATCGATACATTGCGTGCGGCGTTCTGGAATTTTGAAGACTTTTCGCTGGAAGCGGTCGCCAATCAGCTACTGGGCCGGGGCAAGTTGATTCAGCCGGCTTCCGACAAGGTCGCGGAGATCAAGCGGCTTTATCGAGAGGCCCCGTACGAGCTCTGTGCCTACAACCTTGAAGACTGCCGGTTAGTGCGGGAGATTTTTGACTACACCAAACTGACCGAGTTCGCGATTCAGAAATCGGTGATGACCGGCCTCGCTCTGGGCCGGGTCGGCATAGACAATCAGGTAGAGCTTGCCCGAAAGGTTGTCGATGACTGCCAGTTCCTCGCATTGCAGCAGCAGGATGTC
>CALHMG010000176.1 GCA_938034705.1 uncultured Gammaproteobacteria bacterium | reverse complement strand
AACACAATCAACGCAGGGGGTGACAAGGCGGCCACAACCGGACCGACACACATTATTGTCTGGGGATTAATGCTCACCGCAATAATCGGAGCGCTGCTTCTTGCGGGAGGATTGAATGCGATTCAGTCAGCGATGATCATCGGGGCGGTACCGTTTACCATCGTTATGATTCTCATGGGCATCAGCCTTCTGAAAGCGCTGTTCAGAGACCAGGCTCGCTCCAAACAGTGATGTGAGTCGAACTTCCTGCGCGTCTTCAGACGCGCAGGAAGTTTCTTGCACAGAAAATCTGGAATTCCAGGCGGGCGAGCCTGTCAACACGGACTCCAGGCGTTTCGGACTCACGGCTGACCTGTTGCGGGAAGCCTCTGCACCTTCGAACTTTGGTTCGCTATTTGTGGCGAACGGCCGCTCGCCTTGGCCAGATACATCGCGCTGTCGGCCTCGTGCAGAAAACCGACCAGATCCAGGTCACCTGAATCCGCAAACGCGATCCCGACACTGGAGCCAAAATTTACTTCGACAGATTCAGCAACTGGTTTAACCAGCTGCTGCTGCAGGCGTTGTGCAAATTCCAGAAAATCGTCTCTGCTGTTCGCGTGAGTCAAAATAGCGAACTCATCCCCACCCAGGCGTGCCGCAACGACATCATTCCCCATTTCTGAACGCTTGCGAAAACCCGAGATGGCAACACGAATTCGTGAGGCAACGACTTCGAGAACCTCGTCTCCTACTCGATGACCATGCGTGTCGTTAATTTTCTTGAACCCGTCAAGATCTATAAACATGAGTGACACAACGCCTGGCTTTGAATGTCGTGAATCGAATATGGATCTCGCACGATCCATAAAGTGCTGCCGGTTACTCAGCCGGGTCTGGGCATCTGTGTTTGCGAGATATTCCAGCCTCTCGGCATTATCGCGAAGGCGCTCGGTCATGTCCCGAATCGCCTGATTCGTGGTCCGAATTTCTTTGGGGACGAATGGTGAGTTGTCGAGTCTTGGAAATTCGACGTCAAGGTCTCCACCAGACACCTGGTTCGCAACACGCGTAACCTTGAAGAGAGGATTAGCGATGAGGAATCCGAGTATCGATGCAAAAATTGTTGCCAGCAGCAATCCAATTGCCAACACGACCAACCCGAGATTGTCGTAGCGTCGAATTATCGAGGTGATTTCAGATACGGGCTGGGGCACCAGCACAGCCCAACCAAAAACTGGAACTCGCGCGGATCCGGCAATCATGTCCGCTTTCAGCGCCGGCGAAAAGAACCGTTGCGTGCCGCTAAACCCCTCAAGGGTGTTTTTGAACGCATCTATTGAACCAAGATTTCGTCGCTCCTCAAGCCATTCAGGAAGAGGATGCGATAACACGGTGCCTGCTTGATCAACTATGGCGACATGGCCAAGATCACCGAAGCGAATACTGTTACCCAGATTTTCGATGTACTCGGGCGCGATGACGGCGACAGCGATTTCCGCACCTCTTGCGCGCACGAGATACATACACGCTTCGTCTTTGTCACTTACGGTCAGCGGAGACAATACCGAAACATCAAAACCGGTATCCGAGACCTGTTGATAACTCGCGACGTCGGTAGACAGCTCTTCGTCACAGCTGATTGGACCCGCAAGAACTTCCCGGCTCAGTGCTCCAGTGTCGGAGCGGTAGACACAGACTCGCCGAATTCCCTTGTCGGCAAGCACCGCGACGGTTCTGGAGTGATGATCGAGTTGCGGCAAATCCCAGGCCACCATCTCGACGAGGTGATTCAGGTCGAACCCAAATTCTGCAAGTTGTGTCGCCAGGCTCTCGGCGATGCGTTGATGGCGATCTTCTGCCTGGTGTGTTTCAAATCCCTTCAGATCCGCTTGCGGCCACATCCAGAAGAGCATCGACGTGACGAGCGCCAACACACTGCAAACCAGAATGAGCATGAGGTGAATACGCAACGAATGTAATCCAGGATTCTTGATTTCGTGATCAGGTCAACCGCAAACCTGAGTGAGATCTGGAAACCATAGTTTCGAGGCTCTCGGTTGGTTGTCAACAACCATTGACCAGCAATGGTTTGGGAGTCTGACACGTGGATTTTCAGGTCCGTTTCCTGTGAGAGAGACGACGAAATCTGGATTACGACCCGTTGGACCAGCCACGCGTAAAAATCGCACAGAGTCTGCACGCACACGGTGTGTTGGAAGACCCCTTTTACAACTAAAGGATGACGGATTCCGTTGTGTGTCAGCGTGCCGCGCACTTGATTTACCGAACACGAGTGTATCGACGGAGACACCGGCAACGCTATTCGAGGCCGCCAGTATGTTTGGCGAAGCTACCGTAACTGACTAACGCCTGGCGGCCCAGACTTTCGCGAGCGTGTGGAATTCGCCGTTCTCGCCGAATCCATCGATGTGTCCCGAGATTCTCTGATGCAGTTCGCGGGTGAAGAGTTCCCCCGCGGCGACAAGACCCTGAGCCGCGTCGGTTACCGCAGAAACTTCGCAGGGCACCTGGCTGCGTTCGAGTTCCTGCATCAGTTCCGAATAGTCCTCATGCCAGATCGGGAAGTAAAGCGTCGCTCCAGCCTCCTGCGCAATCGGACCGAAAACCTGCTCTCGCCAGGATCGGATTTCTTCAAGATGCAAGTCGCCGAAAACAAGACGCGAAACATACGGGAGAAGTGAAATCGCATCGCCAACCTGTTCTTCATAAGGACGGTCTGAATACAGTGGGACCCCAAGAATGGGAATCTCTAGATGTTGCGCCTGTCGTGCAACCTGATCAGCATGGACTTCCTGGTGGGCGATGACTCGCGAATGCACGTCGAACGTAGTCAACAATACGATGGGTCGCCGAGATTCGGCGATCAGTTTCCGGTACGCAAGGTAAGAGTCTTTGCCGCCACTCCAGAACAGCACATCAACACTCTCACCCGACGCCGAACGCGATGTGAGCCAGGCAGGATTCTTCGCAAGTTTCCCGCGCCGGTCAGGCGCCACGTTTGCGTGATCAAACGGACAATGACGGCACCCGCTGCCGCAACACTTCCCCACCGCAAGCAAACCGTGTGCGGTGAACACACGATATCCCGTGCTCGGGTCTATATAGGACGATTCACCGGCCGCGTTGGCCTCGTCATGAAGTTCCCGCCAGCCAGCAGAATCCAATTCGGTACTCATCAGTCTTTATCGCACCCCTGCGCTCGATCTAAGACGCAGGTTAGACGGTTGTCGAACGCCGCGACAGTGGTGGGAATATACAGTGAGTCCGAACCATCCGTCTCCAGATCTGGCGCACCGGACAATCCCTCATGTTGCGGCCACCCCGGCAAACTCTGGCGGTTAGTGATCAACAGATTCGTTGTGGTTGATGCATCGACGAGCCCGCGGCTGAGGACAGTCGCTACCGTCATCAAAGCTTGGTAGTCTGATTTTTTGGCAACGGCCGTTAGGCTGGTGTCGGCTGAGGAATAGTCCAGGCTGAGTCATTCGCACACACATAAAGGCGACAATCTGACTGTCGCGATTGGGGCGATCGTTGCGACGGCTTTTGCGCTTGCGCTCGGAGACGCGGTAATCAAACGCATCAGCGCAGACTTCACGCTCTGGCAGATCTTCGTTCTCCGTTCGTTGATCGCCATCCCTGTGTTGATCGCCATCATCAAATTTCAGAATCCCGGGCACCCACTTGTTCCCGTGAACTTTCGATGGGTCCTGGTCCGTTCGCTAATGCTCACGTTAATGTGGGTCGCATACTACGCATCGTTACCGTGGGTCGATCTGTCAGTAGCAGCGGCTGCCTACTACACCCTGCCTCTGTTCATGACTCTGTTTTCGTCGCTACTGCTCGGAGACCGTGTGGGCAGGATCGGCTGGGTCGCGGTGACCGTGGGCTTTGTGGGAGTGCTTTGCATTCTCAAGCCCCATGCGGATGACTTCAATGCCTACGCAATGTTGCCGTTGTTGTCCGCGGTGCTGTACGCATTGTCGATGATCCTTACACGCACAAAGTGTCGAACCGAAAATGTCTACGTACTTTCTCTCAGCCTGAACGTTTCTTTCCTGGCCATCGGCCTGATCGTCACCGGGCTGACTTCTTTCGGCGAACAGTGGTTCGGACCCTCTACCGAAGACGTTTCTTTTTCATTTTTAAGCGGTGACTGGTCCCCAATGTCCATCACTCAGTGGACGGCGATGACATTGCTCGCGGCCGCCGTCATCATCGGTAGCGTCGGCGCTGCGATTGCGTATCAGAAAGGTCCACCGTCGATCGTCGGCACCTTCGATTTCTCTTACGTCGGGTTTGCAGTGGTGTGGGGGATTGTGTTTTTTGGCGAAATTCCTGACGCCGGCATGCTCGTCGGAATCGGCCTGATCGTACTGGCCGGCGTGATGTCGCTACGGTCGGCGAAATAGACGAGTTCGCAGCGGCCGGTCAACCGATCAGATTTCGAGGGTCGGATGTTTCTTAACGTGGTGATACCGAAGCGTAGCTTCGATGCACTGCTTCAGCTCCTTAACGGGTACGTCGTCATTGAGCTGGAACACAATCGCACGTTTTCCGTCGAAGGAAAATGTATCCGGATAGACTTCGCGGAAAGTTTCTACCAGCCGACTGGTGCACTTGAAGTACATCGCATACTGATCGGGTTTCTTCGGCTTCCAGTCCATGCGCAGAGTGCTGCCGTGGGTAGTGAGAAAGCTTGGCTCCCCCCATTTCAGCGTTTCTTCGAGAGAGTCGATATCGTCGATCTCTTTCGCTGTCTCGATCACAATCTTGCGAAGTGCCTGCATTTTCTGTCTGACCGCTTTGGGATAGCTTTTGAATTTCTCGGGCACTCTTGGATCAGTTGCGAGATTCAGTTTAGGTTTCGCCATCGGTGTCAGTAGCTGTGTACGTCTCCTTCACCCTAGCACAGGCTTCACCGGTCCGCTAAACAGCCGGTGACTGGATCCGCAGCATCTCACACCCGCCCTTCTGAAACTCATAGTCGGTGGTTTCGATTTTTAAGCTCAGGCCCCGGTCCTCCAGATCACTGCATATTGGCGGAAGATGTTCTGAGCTACAGGCATCGAGATCTATCAATGGAAAAATTCGCACTTCGTTTGCAACACGGCAAAGTTCCAGAATTGAGCGCCGATGAAACTCAAGATCGAGATGGTCCGAATACAGAAACAGGAGATGTGAGCAGAGGGCCAAATCGAACTGGTTATCTTCAAACCCCAGACTCGGAAGCGCCCCTTCTATATAACGCGAGTTATCCGATGTGTAATCCACAATGAAACGATCCATCGCCGCTCGACGCGTATCTGCAAGCTGATCGATCGAGGCGAAGGTCTTCCACACGAACTTGGTGTGATTAACACTCGTCTGATGCAGAACATCGTCGAAGCATGCATCAACTCGTTGCTGTATCGCCTTCGCGTCGAAGCCATACAGAGGATCCACAGAAACAGCTCGACCGCCGCGTTCGGTCAGCTCAGCGTTAAACGACGCAGGCCCGCCGCCGACGTCGAGAAAGCTGCCGTCGAGATCTTTAGCGGACAGGTTAAACATCGCCGAATATTCATCAAAAGAGCGCCCCCAGGGGACAATCTGATCAAGGCTGAACGTCATACAAGTAATTTCCTGACTGATCCGGGCTGGTTACTCTGTATGCGCACTTACGCACTGGCCGCCTCGACAAACGACCGAATCAGAGGGTGTACCGAATCTTCAAGCGCCGAGCGTTCGGGCTGAAACGCTGTCCCGATGAAGAAATCGTGATCTTCAAGCTCAATGGCTTTAGGACCTTCATTGTCATAACCGCAGATTGCCATCGCGCTGTCTTTGAACAGTGACTCGAAGTCAGGATTAAAACCATAGCCGCAGTTATACGACTCGTTGATGTTCAGTGTTCCATAAGCCTTGGCTATTTCGGAATTGGGCGTTAGTCGAATACCCGATGCCACCTCGCGTAGAGCGCACGACAGCTGATTGACCACCGGCGACGAAGTCTCGGGATCATCTTCAACGCTATTTGCGTCGTGCACCCCAAGCACGTTGCGAGCAAATTCGATGACGGCGGATTGAAATCCCCCACAGGTCCCTAAAAACGGAAGCCCTGAGGTTCGCGCGACCCGGATTGCGTCAAGCACGGCACCCTGATCGTAGTACGGACTTGCCGGTACGCACCAGATTGCGTCATAGCCAGCGAGCACCGACTCAACCCCGGCACGCCCGAGCCAACTGGTTTCTACCCAGCAGGGAGACACGGGCTTGCCGATCTCATGCGCGGCAAGCGCGATCGCGCGAGGCGCGCAAATGTGAGCCGTCACGTCGGGTCGGTAGTCACCGATCAGCGCGATGCGGGTTACGCGTCCTGCTTCAGTCATTCGCTTTCAGTCCTCGCGATGCGTGCGGGGAGCTGCACCACAGCACACAGTAAAGTCGTCAGCCTGCCGTCATCACGAATTGATCGAACGCCCGATCCGCGATTCGATCACCTTCATGACGGCAGAAAAGTCTTCCTCGCCAAACCCTTGAGCAACGCCGTTTTCGAGTGCCTCCACCACGCTTGTCAGCGTAGGGTATCGACTGCCCGGCTCCGGCACCATATCTTTGGCCAGGCGCGCGTCTTTCAGCATGAATTTGAGCATGAACAATGCCGAGTACTCGTCCTCGCGCATCCGCGGCACACGGTTTTCAAAATAACGCGAATACGCGAATCCAGTGCCTTGCGTCACGATGTCATAAAACGCCTCGATATTGATGCCCGTCTCTGCGCAAAGACCCATGGCTTCAGCAACGGCGACAGCATGTCCCGCTACCAGAGTTTGATGAATGAGCTTCATATGATTGCCGGCACCCGATGGTCCGCAGTATCGAATTAGCTCACCGCAGGCCCCAAGAACCGGTTTGACTCGATCAAACACCGGCTCGTCGCCGCCCACCACAAAACTGATTGTGCCTTCGTTTGCCTGCTTGACCGAGCCCAGCATCGACGCGTCGATGTGACTGACCTCTTTCTTTTTGAGACCGTCGTAAACCTCACGTGTCGCGTCCGGTCCAACGGTGGAGCAATCAATAGTCACGGCACCCGACTGAACGCCGTCAACAACCCCGCCTTCGCCAAGATACACCGCGCGTATCACGTCGTTGTTTGGCAGACACGAAAACAACACGTCGCACTGCTGCGCGATGTCGACAATCGATGTGCAGGGATGAGCTCCAGCCTGCTGCGACATTTTTGCAGTGACATCGGCATCCACATCAAACCCAAACGTGTTGCCCGGATATGCGATACCGAGCCTTTGCAGCATCGGCGCACCCATCGCGCCCAAACCAATAAATCCAACTTTCACAGCGTTCTCACCTGTCAACCAGCAGTTAAGAGGGGGCACAGAATACCGTGGCCGGAAGGGAATCACACACGGATCGGAAACCGAGTCGGTCTCGCAACACGCATGTCTGGATGCCGGACTGCCCTGGTCCCCAACCCCTCGGTCGATACGAGATCGGATGCGGGCTGCCACGTCTTGCCTAAATCTGAGGCTGATACCCGGGCGAAGTGGGAAAATGGTCTTTGAATGACCCAAACCCTCGCCGGCGCCGTAAGCAATATACCGGGCGCAACCCGGCCGGCACTCTGGCAAAATCGATGATGCCTTATGCATTCGGAGATGGCTCGGCATCGGGGGAAATGTGAATTTTGAGTTAGACGATCGCCAACGCTCACTGCATGCAAGTGCCCTCAGTTTTGGCGCAGATCTTTATGCTGAAAACAACGGCAGTATCATCGACGCTGATGCTGCGGGCGTCTTCGACCGCCAACGCTGGCATGCGTGTGCGGCTGAAGGGTTTCTGTCGCTGAACGTGCCGGAGGTTCATGGTGGACAAGGTCTATCGAATCTCGACACCGCGATCGCTCTTGAGGGACTGGGCCAGGGCTGCACCAACACCGGTTTGATATTCGCCGTGTCCGCGCAGCTGGTAAGCGTCGTCGATACCCTGGTGCGATTTGGCGCCGGCGATCAGGTGTCAGCACTTATCACTCAGACAATCGCCGGCGACAAAATCGGGTGCTACGCGATTACGGAAGCAGAGGCCGGGTCCGACTGCTTTGCGTTGCAAACGTCAGCGCAACCATCCGGGGACGGCTGGGTTCTGAACGGAACCAAACAACTGATCACCTTCGCACCTGTTGCCGACTACGCCATCGTATTTGCAGCAACGGACAAAAGCGCGGGCACGTGGGGCGTGAGCGCATTCGTCGTGGACTGTTCGCTGTCCGGCGTACGTCGATCGGATGTGCAGCAAAAGATGGGATTGCGCACGGTTCCAATCGGACAGCTCGACTTCGATAATGTTGAACTCGAAGCATCGGCATGTCTCGGCAAACCCGGATCAGGGTCCAGCATCTTCAACGCGACGCAGGAAACCGAGAGAACGCTGATCCTTGCCGGACAGGTAGGTGCGATGCAGCGCCAGCTGGACGACACGATCGCCTTTGCCAAGTCGCGCAAGCAGTTCGGACAGTCAATAGGCGGATTCCAGTCGGTCTCAAATCGTGTGGTTGACATGAAACTTCAGCTCGAAACGTGTCGACTGTTGCTTTACAAGACGGCCTGGCTGCGCGACCAGGGGGCATCGCACATGCTTGAAGCGTCGCTGACCAACATGCACCTTGCAGACAGCTTTTTGCGATCGAGCATGGACGCCCTGCTGATCAAGGGCGGGCGTGGATATCTGACCGAAAATGAAGCCGAGCGAGACGTTCGCGATGCCATAGGCGGCTCGCTCTACGGTGGCACCAGCGATATACAGCGCCAGATCGTCGCGCGGATGCTGGGGCTATAGTCGCACCATGACCGGAACCATCGACACTTCGCGCATTGAAGGCAGGCTGTTTCAAAGCGTCGCACAACACCCTGACCGGAACGCATTCGCCTGCCGTGAGGATTCTCTGAGCTACCGCGAGCTTGCAGACAATGCAGGTCGTCTCGCTTGTCAGCTGGCGAAGAACAGTCTCGGCGCTGGCGATCGAGTCGGTATTTTCATGTTCAAGAGCATCGAAATGCCGGTTGCGGTTTTTGGGGTTCTTTCAAGTGGCTGCGTTTACGTCCCTCTGGATCCGCTGACGCGTCCGGCTCGGCTTCGGCAGATCGTCGAGGACTGCAACATTCGGTGTTTGATATGCGATCGACACACGTCAAAGGTGGCACGAGCGCTCGCTGGCGAACTGGGCCTTCTCCTGATCGGTGAGGTTTCTGATGATGATTCCACCAACGACAACACCGTCCGCCTGCTGTCATGGGCGAAGGTGCTCGAAACACCAACACAACCCGACTTTAAGGCCGAATCCCCCTCCGACAATGCCTACATCATCTACACATCAGGCACGACAGGACAGCCGAAAGGGATACTGCACACCCATGAAAGTGCTCTGGCCTACGTTGATGCCTGCATGGACACGTGGGATTTCAGCGCAGACGATCACTTTGCCAATCATTCGCCGCTGCATTTCGACATGGCGACCATGGAGTTTCTGGTAGCGCCGGCCGTTGGCGCGCGTGTAACGCTGGTGCCGGAAGACCTGATGAAAATGCCCGCATCGGTCGCGCAACTGCTCGAGCTTGAGCAAATCAGCGTCTGGTACTCGGTGCCGTTTGCGTTAATTCAGCTACTCGACTCACATGTGCTTGAGGCGCGCGCTCTGGAAAACCTGAGACTGATTATTTCTGCCGGTGAAGCTTTTCCGTTACCAAAGCTCAAGGCGCTTTACGTGCAGTTACCAGAGATCGAATTCTCCAATGCCTACGGTCCGACCGAAACCAACGTATGCACGGTTTACAAACCGGATCGACATACGCTCGATCAGATCGACGCGCTTCCTATCGGCGTCGCCTGGCGCAGCTCGATCACAAGAGTTGAGAACGAACACGGCGACGTCACCTCGACGGGCGAAGTTGGCGAACTCCTGGTTGCTGGTGGCACCGTGATGGCCGGCTACTGGCAACGACCAGATCTGAATCGGAACTGCTTCGTTAGACCCGAAGACTCCACGGATACTTTCTACAGAACAGGTGACCTGGTTCACCGCGACGACGATGGTGTACTTCATCTGCACGGACGCAAGGACCGGCAAATCAAATTACGCGGGTTTCGGATTGAACTCGACGAAATCGAAAATCTGCTGTACGAGAACCCTGCCGTCACGTCCGCGGCCGTTCTCAAGCACCCTCGAGAGGACAAACTGATCGCCGCTGTCGCTTTAAGCAACGACGACACGACCGTGGAGAAGGCGCTTCGCAAACTGCTCCGTGACCGACTGCCCGCCCACGCCGTGCCGGCCGAAATCATCACGCTCGAGACCATGCCGCTCAGCGCCAATTCCAAAATCGACCGCGCAGCGCTGGTCAAAATTGCCGGCGATCATCGACGAGAAGATATCAGGGCGCAACACGTTCCGAACTGACCATGACGACATCTGCAAAAATATCTGCGTTTATTGTTGAGCAGCTGCTCGATGGTGAAACCGAAATAGACGTTGAGCATGAGGAAAATCTGCTCATGACCGGCGTGATCGATTCACTTGGCGTCATGCGACTCGTCGCGTGGCTCGAGCTTGAATTTGGCCTGGCCATAGCACCCGAGGACGTGACGCTGGAAAACTTCATGAACGTCCAGGCGATGTCGGCTTACCTTTCGTCAAAAACTGGGTGATGTAAGCCATGCAAAACCGGCTTTATTCGATCACATTGGTTTGCACGCGCAGTCGGATCACACGCAATGTCTGAAGCGTCACAGATTCGCCTGAACCTGACGGCGGCCCAGCGACTCGTCTGGCTGGGACAGCGCCTGAATCCGGACACGCCGCTTTACAACATGGCGCTGCGCTTTGATCTGCCGCCGGATCTGGACGTTGCGCGGTTTAGCACAGCGTGGGAAGCCCTGTCCGCGGAGTGCGAGGTGCTGCGGTTTGGTCTCGACGACAATGTCGTGAACCCCGCGCTCGTCGATGTCGGCGCATCACCGACTACGATCCATCGCGATGTCAGCCAAGCTGAGGTCGATGAACTCGTCAGCGCCGCCGTCATAAAACCGTTTGGATCCATGGAGAATCTGACTCGTTCGCTGCTTGTGCGGCTCTCAGATTCGACCTGGCAGTGGATTCTGGTCCAGCACCATCTTGTCACCGATCTCGCGTCGTTTTTCATCATTCAAAAGCACCTCGCGTCGCTATACGCCGACCCGTCTGGCAACTGCGCGCTCGGTTCGTTTACCGATTATGCTCAACGCGAGAACGAGTTGAGCCGTTCCGACGCTATCGTCAATGCCCGAGCCGCGATACTGGATTCAACAAGCGGCTGTTCCCCCGCCGTAAACTTTTACGAAACAAACGTCCGCGTACCGACATCGAATAATTCGCGTCGTACGTTTGAGTTCAGCGCAACTGGAAAACACCGCTCTCAACCGACCGGTTTTGGTGAGGACCTGCAGGACTACTTTGATTTTCTAACCGCACTGACAGTTGTACTTGCGCGATCCAGTGGCCTTTCCAAAGTGGTCATTGGCGTACCGCTTCATAATCGAACCAACGTGGCGCGCCAGAACACGCCCGGAATGCTGGTTGAAATCCTGCCGCTTGCCGTAGAAATATCATCCGAGCTTTCTATTGCTGAACTTCGTCAGAAGGTCGTCAGCGCCTTTGGAAAACTGATGCAAGCCGGGTCCACCGGGCTCGTTGACGAAGCGCTGGCGAAGACTTTTGATGTCGTTCTCAACTACCTTCAGGTACCGGAGCTGCAATTTGATGGCGCGGCGATTCAGGCTCACTGGATCCACTGCAACGCCGCTGACCCGGGGCATGCGTTGCGAATTCATGTCTGGCGCACGGCCAACGACAAAAATTCGCGATTGATTCTCGATTGCCGAGACGACACGTTTAACGAAAGTCGCGCGCAGTCAATCAGCGACCAGTTGTGCCACATGCTTCAGACTCTGAAGGACGTGGGCGACACTTCAATCGCCAACGTACGCCTTATCGATGACACCCAGCGCTCACAGATCATGGCTCGCGCCTGTGGTGCAACCGCGCCGGTACAGTTTGCAGGTGGCATCGCCGCCAGAATCCACGCGAGCGCCGAACGCTTGCCGACGCAACCGGCGCTGGTCGATCGTGAGCGTGAAGTTTCCTTCAGTAATCTTCTCGATCGCGCGCAGCAGCGCGCGGCTGACCTGCAGGCCTGCGGACCCAGAGACCAGGTCTTTGCCCTGATATGGCGGGACCGATCAATCGATGCGGTGGTGGATATCGTTGCAGCGATGCTGGCGGGTGTTGTTTTCGTACCCGTCGAGGCATCAACGCCGACAGGACGGGTCACCGAAATCGTTACGGATCTCCACGCAAGAGGCGGCACGGTAGTCGCCATGACCGACCCAGATCTGGCTGATGCCGCTGCGAAACTCGGTGCAAAGGCCCTGACACAAGCCACGCAAAGTTTTATCAAACCGCAAATTGACCCCCAGGACCTGTGTTACGTCCTGTTCACGTCTGGCTCCACCGGGTTTCCCAAAGGAGTGGCGATTACCCATGGTGCGATTCACGACTACATTTCCTGGGCTGAGAAAACCTATGCCGTAACCGGCGCCGACAAATTTGGTCTGTTCACCTCGCTGGGGTTTGATCTGACACTTACCTCCCTGCTGTTGCCGCTCGTTGTCGGTGCGAGCCTGCGGATTTTCCCCGCAACGCAAGGAGCGGCAGATCTGGCTGTCAAAGATGCCGCCGCCGACAGATCCCTGACGTTTTTGAAGCTGACCCCGTCCCATCTCGGGTTCTGGTCGGATGCCGACCTTGAATCCAGCAACGCCCGTTGTTGGGTTGTCGGCGGCGAACAGTTCATGGTCGAACAGGCTGAGCGAATTACGCGCGCCAAACCCCAAGCGCGCATCTATAACGAGTATGGCCCGACTGAAGCTACCGTTGCGTGCATGGTGCACCGCTACACCGCGGCCGATCGGGAAGGCTCGGCGGTCCCCATAGGCCTGCCGGCAGACAACCACAGCATTCACATTCTGGACGAGTTCGGTCACCCGGTCGCTGACGAGATCGCGGGGGAAATCCACATCGGCGGCGCCGGCCTTGCGGCGGAGTACCTGAATCGCCCGGAGGAAACCGCCGAGCGATTCGTCAAGATCGCCAATATTGATGAGCTGCTCTATCGTACAGGCGATATCGCGCGCTGGAACAGTCGCGGTGTCGTTGAGTACCTTGGGCGCCGCGACTCTCAGGTCAAAGTCTCCGGCATTCGATTCGAGCTTTCCGAACTCGACAATCTTCTCGGTCGCCACCCGGATGTGGCCCAGGCTGCTTCGGTGCTTTGCCCGACATCACCCACGGCGGAGCCGTCACTTCACTGTCAAAAGTGCGGGCTGCCTGATAACTACCCCGAAGTTCAATTCAGTGCAGATGGAATCTGTTCGGTGTGTCAGCGGTTCGCCGAAGTGCACGATGACGTCATGCAGTGGTTTGGCAGTACGAATCAGCTGCGCGACCTCGTCGACGAGCTCAAGACCTCTGCCAGCAACGGGAAACCTGATTGTGCAGTTCTGTTCAGCGGCGGCAAAGACAGCACCTACATGGTTTATCAGCTGGTTCAGATGGGACTGAACCCGGTTGCGCTCTCGCTGGACAACGGTTATCTCTCACAATCTGCCCACGACAATATTCGACGCGTCGTTCAGCATCTGGGCATCGCGCATGAGTATTTGCGTACCGACGACATGAATCGGATCTTCGCCGACAGTCTCGAACGTTTCAGCAACGTCTGTCACGGCTGTTTCAAGACAATTTATACCTTGAGCATGCAGTATGCCGACCGGCATGGAATCTCCGTCGTGTTCACTGGCCTGTCCCGTGGCCAGCTGTTTGAGACCCGTCTCGATGACCTGTTCCATCGACCTGAGCTACCGGTCAAGCGTTATGACGAGATGATAATGACCGCGCGCAAGGCATATCATCGAATGGATGATGTCGTCGGTCGCTGTTTGAACAACGGCTATTTCGATGACGATGACTGCTTCGACAGAGTGAAGTTCATCGACTTCTACCGATACGTCGATGTGCCTCTCGACGAGGTGTACGAAGTATTGAACACGCGTGTGCCCTGGACACGCCCTTCGGACACCGGGCGATCGACCAACTGCCTTATTAACGACACCGGCATATTCGTACATCGTCAGGAGCAGGGCTATCACAACTACGCGCTGCCCTATGCCTGGGACGTACGACTGGGACATAAGACACGGGACCAGGCGATCGACGAACTCAGGGACCGTATCGATACCAGGGAGGTTGCTCAGATCCTGGGCGAAGTCGGGTACACCCGTGCCATCTCAGGAGCGCAGCAACTCGCCAGTGCGGTAGTCCCGAAGTCCGGAGCCATCGACGAACAGGCTCTTCGACAGTGGCTTACCAGTCATTTGCCGTCTGCGCTGATACCCCGAAACATTTCGATTCGTAACTCGTTGCCGCTGAACGCCAACGGCAAGATCGACACGCCGGAACTGATAAAAGAATTAAGCACCCTGGACGTCGCGGAAAAACTGCCGCCGGCGGGAGACGACGAAATCGCGCTGGCTCGATGCTGGCAGCAGGCACTGGGGCGCAACATACCCTTATCCCGGCACGACAATTTTTTTGCGGTCGGTGGTGATTCCATGGCGTCCATCCTGCTTGTCGACGAAGTACGTCAGATCGGTCGAGATCTGTCGCTCGAGGCGGTTTTCGACTCCCCTGTCCTGACGGACATGGCTGCAAGAATGACAACCGCCAATCTCGTGGCAGATGATGACTTCGACTTTGGTCTGGAACTCGACGCTGCCGAAGTTGAGCAAGTCACCAATCGCGAATCACCAAAGTGAGTCCATCGTCGCCTGACAAAGCTGCCTCACGCGTGGTGCTCCCGCTTTCTGCGCTCCAGACCGGCATTCTTGCGGCAAGCGGATCTTCGAAGTCCGACCAGGTATACGTTACCCAGGCAGTTTTTCAGCTTTCCGAGCTGGTTGATGCAAAGCGCTGGTCAAATGTCTGGCGCGCGTTGATTGAGCGCCACGAGGCGTTACGGGCGATCTTTCTCACCGACCGAGCGTCCGAGCCCGTGCAGGTGATCGTCGATAGTGCATTCGCTGAAATTCCGGTTTTACATTTACAGTCCCAGGCGCTGCTCGAGTCAACGCTCAAGACCGAGCGCGAACAGGGTTTCGACCTTGAACGCGAACCGCCGCTGCGCCTGAAACTCATAACGGTCAATGACCGGTGCTTTCACGTGCTGACCTTTCACCACGTGCTGCTCGACGGCTGGTCTGTAGAGAATTTGATGAGCGAAGCTCTCGCCCTGTACGCCAGTCGCGAACTCGATGAACCCGTCAGCATACGACGCTATCTGGCCTGGTATCGCAGTCAGCGCGAGAGCGCAGGCCAGTACTGGACACAGGCTCTCGATGACTGGCCCGGACCGGTGCAAATTGCGGGCGACAGCGCCAATGACGGAGACGGCATTCAGGATGCCGCGATCGAGCACCTGCTCGACGAACATCAGACTGATGCGCTCAAAAAATTGGCTCAGGAGTATTCGTCGACGACAAACGCGATCCTGACCGCGCTATGGACGGCTCTGCTCGCACGGGTCAGCGGCGACACGGACATCACTTTTGGTGTGGTCAATGCCGGACGTGACGCACCGGTGCTGGGAATCAGCAAGATCGTTGGACTGCTGATGAATGCCATGCCTGTTCGAGTTCAGTCGTCCGATGCTCAAACCGTCGCGCAGCTGGCCGCCGACGTCACCGAACGAATCAGCAGCGGCGCCGTTAACGGACACCTTCCCGTCGGCGACATGTTACGCAGCGCCGGGGTTACGGCGGTGCCGGAAACACCCTGGAACACCATGCTCGTTTTCGAGAAGGTTCCCGAGTTAGCTGACATACCCGGTGAACTCAGCATCGTGTCTCGTGAATATTCAGACCAGACAAGCGTCGCGCTGTCGGTACTGGTCTTCCCTGAAAAAGATAATCTTCGATTTAAATTTCAGTACAACAGTGCACGGTTCGAAAAACACACTGTGAATGCGCTCGTGCACGGCTTGATCTGCGGTATTGAGAAATTCACGGCGGATCCGGACACCAGACTCGGCGAATACCGCTTCGGAGCGCCGCCCCATGACGGGCCTGTTCCGGCAAAGTCGCCCGGTGTCCCACCGAGCGTTGTTGGTCAAATCCAGCAGAATTTTGCGACGCACCCTGATGCCATCGCCATCGTACAGGGAGATCGACAGCACACTTACGCGGAACTTGGGTTACGAACGAGTCAGGCGATTCTCTGGTTTCGGTCACAGCAGCTGCAGCCAGGCTGCCCCGTAGTCACGGCACTGCCAACGTCGTTCGACGCCGTCGCGATCATTCTGGGCGCGCTGCACTGCGGGCATCCCTACGTGTATCTGGACCCGGCGTATCCACCTGCGCATCACAGCAGAGTCATGGACGTGCTTGCTGATGAGTTTAAAACAACAATCCCGCGTATTGGCGCCGAAAACACGGGCGCACACACCGGCGTGGACGAGATTTTTGCCGACCAACAAACCGGACACATCGATGCACCACGGACACCCATCGCGATCGAAGATGATCTTGCCTATGTGGTGTTCACGTCCGGCTCAAGCGGCAAACCCAAAGGGGTCAAGGTTTCCCATGCAAACCTGAACTACTCGAACGCTGCCCGAAACGAAGTCTACGCTGACCGCCCTGAGCGATTCCTGCTGCTGTCGTCTCTGGCCTTCGACAGTTCGGTTGTTGGTCTCTTCTGGACGCTTTCGTCGGGGGGCACGCTGACTCTGCCGACAGATTCGCTTGCCAAAAGTCTCGATCAGCTTCCCGAACTGGTTCAGCGCCACCAGATCACACACACACTGTGCCTGCCATCGGTATACGCAGTTTTACTCGAACGCGCGAGCCCCGAGCAGCTGGAAAGCCTGCGATGCGTCATTGTCGCTGGCGAAAACTGTTCAGCCCAGGTCGTTCAGTCCCACGACGCAGGGACCACGGCCACAACGCTGTTCAACGAATACGGGCCCAGCGAAGCCACAGTCTGGTGCTCGGCAACTCAACTTTGCGAAGACAATATTGCTGACGGCATCAGCATCGGATCACCGCCACCGCAGACGGCAGCAACCATCGTCAATAAAAACCGCGAGGTCCTTGCCGATGGCCTCGCGGGTGAGCTTGTAGTCACAGGGCCCGGCGTCGCTCAGGGCTATATCGGCGCCGTCGAAGATGGAGCTTTTTTTACCCGGGGCGCCGACCGCTGTTACGCCACCGGTGATCTCGGTGTTGTCCGAGATGGCATGATTTATCTGCTTGGGAGGGATGATGCCCAGGTCAAGGTTAACGGAGTGCGGATCGAACTGGCGGATGTAGAGCGACAGATTGAGTCGATAGAACATGTCGACTCGGCGGTTGTCGTTGCAACCAGCGACCCTCAAGGTCGCACAAGACTCGCGGGGCACTTTGTTGCGAACGCCGGCATCGATGTCGATTCAAGCACCATTATCGAAAAACTCCGAACGCTGGTCCCCGCGGCTGCTGTTCCCTCCCAGCTGACCCGTTGCGACGATTTTCCTCGACTTCCCAACGGTAAAGTCGATCGCGGCGCGCTCGCGACATCGAGCTCAGTCGTTGTTGAACAACCCGCAACGGGCGACGTCAACGCTTCGGCAACCATCCGTGCGCTGATGCAGCGAGTCACCGGCGTTGCACCCGATTCAGATCTGGCGTCGTTTTTCGACATTGGGGGAGACTCCCTCGGCGCGGTAAATCTCGTTGATCGCGTTAACAGCGAATTTGATGTTTCCCTGAACGTCGCCGATGTTTATTCTTCACCAACTCCAAGGGATCTCGCAGACCTCGTTAACCGACGCGCAGGACGCACAGACTGGCTTGCGGTCACACCAATTACGACAACCGGCAAGCATCTGCCCCTGTACTTCGGGTACGGTAACGCGGCCATTCTTGGGCAACATCTCGGTCCTGATATCCCCTTAAGCTGGGTGGTTCATGGACGACACGGTATCGTGTTTCCGACAGCGTCAATTGTCGAACTGGCATCCAGACACTATCGTCAGATTCGAGATCGACAGCCCGTCGGCCCCTATTGTCTGGCCGGGTTTTCGTTCGGTGCGTTGGTGATGGTGGAGATAGCCCGCCTGTTGCGAGACGCAGGTGAATCAGTACCGATGCTTGTTCTTATCGACCCCACCAGCCCGCCAAACGGTGCGATACCGGGCGGGCTCAAACGAGCGAGCAGACTGTTGGCGAGGCGCGATGTGTCGGTCGCTTCAAGACTGCGGTTTCAGGTTGCGTCGGCAGCCCGAACGATTCGATCAACTGTCGGGTCCCCGGATCTGCCAAAACAGGCAGACACGCTAGCGACCATGACACTGCAGACAGGCGATCGCATCGATCGAACCACCATTATCAAAGAGGTATCCAGCCGGCTCGCCGAACACCCTTTCAGCGTGTGCCCCGGGAAAGCAACCGTTGTTCTGCCAGCCCCATCAAGTGCGAGAACGCTGCACAACGCGAACCAGCAGATGCTCTGGGATTCGTTGTTCGCTGACGAAGTCGAGCATCTGGAAGTCCCGGTCGGAGGCTCACACACGGAACTTTTTGCGGACGTCGACGCGATGAATTCAGTCGCAGATCTTCTGCGATCGGCGGTTATCGACGCCTCTGAAAAGCCAGACTAGCCTGCGCCAGTGACGCGCTGTATCAACCAGAAGGTCGCAACGAGAGCAAGCAGAATCGAGCCACCTTTAACCACAACCG
>CALHMG010000175.1 GCA_938034705.1 uncultured Gammaproteobacteria bacterium | reverse complement strand
AGGGCTTGCCTGAAGCGCAGGAACGTTGGATTTCTTAACCTGCTTCTTGCGCGGGTTGCGAACCAGTTGGTTGATCGTTGGCATCTTGAACTAATCTTTTTGTCAGTACTAAAGACTCGCGAGAGCCTAAATTAAATTCGGCGGTCTTTCAGGCCACCGCTGTCAGTGCAGCGGACAAACGGCGCGACCAGACTCCCATCGAACAGCTTTTTAAAGCCATTCCCTCGACAGTCAGCTCATCGCAGCCCCAGGTTCGGCGCTCCCGGCTAACCGGTTTGCGCGCACTGATTCTCAGGCTCAGGCGTGAAGCTACCCCACCCTCCAGATATGTCGGGAGACTCTTGTCATCCAGTCGACTCGTCGACGGCGACAGCCTCGCGATATAGGCTTTCAGGTAAGGCAAAAACTGTTGTTTGAGCCGGCATCCCGGACGGATCCCGGCCTCAGGGATGGGCGATACTATGGAAGCGCCGGGATAGTGTCAACCCGCTCGTCATGTGGTCGTTTTGGCCGGTTTAGCGGTCTGTACACACGGCCCCCGAAGGATGGTCGAGTCGTGGGCTGCAAGCCCCGTTTTTCGCCGTTTTCCGGCTTAAACCGCGACGGGACCGCTGATGCAGTCCCGTCGAGGTCAGGTGCCTGTGTTTCGGCCGCTTTTGGCCGAAAACGGCTGATTTAGCGTCTCGACGCCGTGATCAGGCGTTTACCGCCTCATCACCGCCGTCGCCTGAATCAGCGTCGGTTGACGTCGATTCAGTCGCTGTCGCCTCACCACCTTCGGCGTCAGGCATCTCGGCCAGCAGCTCCTCGAGCTCCTTGGCCTTGCTGATGTCCTCCTGGCGCTTGCGGCGTCGTTCCTCGTGGTAAGCCAGACCCGTACCAGCCGGAATCAGACGACCCACGATGACGTTTTCCTTGAGTCCACGGAGCTCGTCGACCTTGCCGTTGACCGACGCATCCGTCAGGACCCGTGTGGTCTCCTGGAAGGAAGCTGCCGAGATAAACGACTCGGTGGTCAGCGAGGCCTTGGTGATACCGAGGAGAATCGGAGAAACCACGGCAGGGTTACCGCCCTTGGCCTCAATCGCCTCGTTCTCATCCAGCACCCGCGCTTTCTCGACCTGCTCGCCCGGCAACCACAATGTGTCGCCCGGCTCGTCGATGCGGACCTTTCGCAGCATCTGGCGAATAATCACCTCGATGTGCTTGTCGTTGATCGTCACGCCCTGCAGTCGGTAAACCTCCTGCACTTCGTCAACGATGTAGTGCGTCAGCGCGATCACGCCCTTGAGCGCGAGGATGTCGGCCGCGATAGGTGCGCCATCAATGATGGTTTCACCCTTCTCGACGTTCTCACCGGCGAACACAGTGATTCGACGTTCCTTTGGAATAAGGAGCTCGTGGGCTTCGCCG
Source organism: uncultured Gammaproteobacteria bacterium (assembly GCA_938034705.1). Classification (GTDB taxonomy): domain Bacteria; phylum Pseudomonadota; class Gammaproteobacteria; order Arenicellales; family CALHMG01; genus CALHMG01. Next base: position 2,402 of record CALHMG010000175.1, on the reverse strand, counting down.
TCCGCGTCGGTAATGACGAGTCGGTTCTTGCCTTTGGTTTCCTTACCAAACGACACCAGACCCGTGTGCTGGGCAAGCATCGCCGGATCTTTAGGCTTGCGGGCCTCAAAGAGTTCGGCAACGCGTGGCAGACCACCCGTGATGTCGCGCGTCTTCTGCGATTCCTGGGGAATCTTCGCGAGCACGTCACCGGAGGAGAGCACGTCATTGTCGCTCACCAGAATGATCGCATTGACCGGCATGGGGTACTGGGCAGGTACATCGGTGCCCGGCATGTTCAGCTGCTCGCCAGTCTTGGGATCGACCAGCAGAATACGCGGCTGATCCGCGGTGCCACGACCTTTCTTGTCGCTGACAACGTAAGTTGTCATGCCCGTCAGTTCGTCGGTCTGCTCCGTCACGCTGCTTTCATCGATGTTGACGAACTTAACCTGTCCGTCGACTTCGGTGATGATCGGGTGAGTGTGCGGATCCCAGTTAGCAACGATCTGACCCGAGGTCACAGGATCGTTAGCTTTGATGTCCAGCACTGCACCGTACGGCAGCTTGTATCGCTCGCGGTCAACACCGTGTTCATCCTGAACAATCAGTTCACCTGAACGGGTCGTCACTACGAGCTTGTTGTCAGAGTTGGTAACCACTTTCACGTTGGGTGAAAGCGTAACGCTACCCGTGCTCTTCACCTCGATGTTGCTGACCGCGGCTGCCCGCGATGCGGCGCCGCCGACGTGGAACGTACGCATGGTCAGCTGGGTACCCGGCTCACCGATACTCTGGGCTGCGATAACGCCGACAGCTTCGCCTTTGTTCACCACGTGGCCGCGACCAAGGTCACGTCCGTAGCAGGTGGCGCAGATGCCGTAACGTGTTTCACACAGCACCGGTGATCGCACCAGCACTTCGTTGATGTTGTGTTCCTCGATGGCCTCGATCAACGCTTCATCGATCATCTCGCCATCTTTCACAATCACCTCGTCGGTGGTCGGGCTGAGGACGTCGCCAATTGGCGAGCGACCCAGAATCCTGTCACGCAACGGGATAACAACTTCGCCGCCCTGCACCAGCGCCTGGGTACGAATACCCTGGGTGGTTTCGCAATCATCTGCGGTCACGACCAGGTCCTGACACACGTCTACCAGACGTCGTGTGAGGTAGCCCGAGTTCGCCGTCTTCAGGGCGGTATCGGCCAGACCCTTTCGGGCACCGTGAGTCGAGATAAAGTACTGAAGCACGTTCAGGCCTTCACGAAAGTTCGCCGTAATCGGCGTTTCGATGATGGAGCCGTCCGGCTTGGCCATCAGGCCTCGCATGCCGGCGAGCTGTCTGATCTGGGCGTGCGAGCCTCGCGCGCCAGAGTCAGCCATCATGAAGATGGAGTTAAACGAGTTCTGCTTAACGCCAGCGCCTTCGGCATCCTGGCGGTCTTCAGAACCGAGGTCGTCCATCATTCGATTGGCGACCTTGTCACTCGTTCGTGTCCAGATATCCACAACCTTGTTGTACCGCTCACCGTCTGTGAGCAGACCCGAGGTGTACTGGTCCTGAATCTCCGAAACTTCACCGATCGCTTCGTCGAGCATTTCGGTTTTCGCTTCGGGAATGGCCATGTCGTCGACGCCGATAGAAACACCGGCGCGGGTAGCGAAACTGAAACCCGTGTACATCAGCTGGTCGGCGAAGATGACGCAATCCTTGAGGCCAACGTCGCGGTAGCAGATGTTGATGGTCTCGGAGATCGACTTTTTCTTCATCTCCCGGTTCAGAACCGCGAACGGCAGACCCGGAGGCAGGATCCGCGCAAGCAGCGCCCGTCCGACCGTGGTCTCGTATATCTTGTGCGTCACTGCGGTCTCACCGGTTTCCGGGTCGGTCAGCTCTTCGCGGATTCGAACCAGCGCGGGTGAATGCAGGTGCGGTGCGGCAGGGTCACGTTCGCCGGCCATGCCGGTATCGAGCGCACGTTCGACTTCGTCGATGCTGCCAAAGACAAACATGCGGCAGTCCACTTCGCCCTGATCCGACTGGATCTTGCGAACCGGTCCAACCTTGGCCGCGCGGCCGATGTCCATGCGAGTCATGTAGTACAGACCCAGAACGATGTCCTGGGACGGCACGATAATCGGCTCGCCGTTAGCCGGACTGAGGATGTTGTTGGTCGACATCATCAGCGAGCGAGCTTCGAGCTGCGCCTCGACAGACAGCGGAATGTGTACAGCCATCTGGTCGCCGTCAAAGTCAGCGTTGTATGGCGTACACACCAGCGGATGCAGCTGGATAGCCTTACCTTCGATCAGCACAGGCTCGAACGCCTGGATGCCGAGACGGTGAAGCGTCGGTGCACGGTTGAGCATGACCGGGTGTTCGCGGATAACCTCTTCAAGAATATCCCAGACCTCGGCGCT
>CALHMG010000174.1 GCA_938034705.1 uncultured Gammaproteobacteria bacterium | reverse complement strand
GCCGTATCTCGCGTGGTGTCGCAGTTCGGTGATGACTACTGGCTTGAACGCGATACGCAAGGCGGGTACCCCCGGGAGTTTCAGCAGGCGATGGCCGAAGGTGGCTGGCTCGGGATTACGATGCCCGAATCCGCCGGTGGCTCGGGGCTGGGTGTGACCGAAGCTGCGCTGATGATGCACACGGTCGCGCGCAGTCCTGGCGCAATGGCCGCGTGTTCGAGCATTCATATCAATCTCTTCGGGCCGCACCCGATCGTCGTGCACGGCACGCCTGCACAACAGCAGATGTGGCTGCCGGAACTCATTGCAGGCGAGGTCATTGTCGCGTTCGGCGTTACCGAGCCGGATGCCGGACTCGATACCGGCAACATCAAGACCCGCGCCGAACGTCACGACGACCACTACCTCGTTAACGGTCAGAAAATCTGGACGTCTAACGGCCAGAACGCCGATCGACTGCTGCTGCTCGCGCGCACCACGCCAAAGGACCAGGTCGAGAAATCAGTCGATGGCCTGACGCTGTTCTACACCTTTTTTGATCGCGAACATCTCGAGACGCGCGAAATCGGCAAGATGGGACGCAAGGCGGTCGACTCCAACCAGATGTTCATCGACAACCTGAAAATTCCTGTGGAACACCGTATCGGGGAAGAGGGTGAAGGTTTCAGATATCTGCTGCATGGTCTTAACCCGGAACGAATCCTGCTGGCGGCCGAAGCGGTGGGGATAGGTCGAGAGGCGCTTGACCGGGCGACGAACTATGCGCGAGAACGCGTGGTTTTTGATCGTCCGATTGGACAGAACCAGGCGATTGCCCACCCGCTTGCAAAAAACTGGATGGAGCTTGAGGCGGCCTGGTTGATGGCGATGAAAGCCGCGACGCTGTATGACGCCGGCGAACCGTGCGGGGCCGAAGCCAACAGCGCGAAGTATCTGGGGGCCGAAGCCGGGTTCAACGCCTGTGAACGAGCCGTGTTGACCCATGGCGGCATGGGGTATGCCCGCGAGTTTCATGTTGAACGCTTCATGCGTGAGATCATGATTCCACGTATCGCGCCAGTCAGTCAGGAAATGATTCTTAACTACGTCTCCGAACGTGTGCTTGATTTGCCACGCTCGTATTGATCGCTCCCGTGGAGCGTGAACCACACCAGAGCCACTGAACATATCGATGAAGTCTGAACAATATCCCCGCGGCGCACTCGAAGGTTTACGGGTGCTTGATCTCAGTACCGTATTGCTCGGTCCACTTGCCGCACAGAATCTTGGCGACATGGGCGCCGACGTCATCAAAATTGAATCTCCCGCCGGCGACGCGATTCGTGACGTCGGCCCGCAACCGACCAAGGGCTGCGGAGCTTTGTTTGCCGGTGCAAACCGCAACAAGCGTTCGCTTGTCCTGGATCTGAAAACAGACGACGGCATGGGAGCACTTGTTCGGTTGATCAAGACTGCCGATGTGCTGCTGCACAACATCAGGCCCCAGGCGATCGAACGTCTGAACCTTGGCTACGATACGGTTGCCTCATTTCAGTCTGACATTATCTACTGCGGCACCTACGGATTCAGCGCCCTTGGGCCCTACGGGGACAAGCCGGCGTATGACGACATGATTCAGGCCGTTTCCGGTGTGGCCTGGCTGCAGGGCATCAACGAACAGGAGCCTCGCTATATCAAATCGGTGATGGCTGACAAAGCGACGGGACTGACGGTGACGTGGGCGCTGATGACTGCGCTGTTTCATCGTCAACGAACCGGCGAAGGACAGTCGATCGAGGTGCCCATGTTCGAGACGATGGTCGGGTTCAACATGGTCGAGCACGCGATGGGTCTTGCCTACGAGTCGCCACGGGACGAGGGGAGCTATCCACGAGCCACCTCTGAGTATCGACGACCGCACAGGACCCGTGATGGTTACGTGGGTGTTCTGCCGTACACCGAAAAGCACTGGCACGCATTTTTCGAAATCACGGGGCGTCAGGATCTTGCCCGGGACGAGCGTTTTGACACTTACGCCAACCGGCATCTCAATATCGATGCGCTGTACGCCGAGCTCGCCAGCATCATGCTCACGCGTACAACCGGTGAGTGGCTCGAGGTGCTGACTCCGGCGCAGATTCCGGCAATGCCGGTGAATTCGCTGACCGATCTGATGGACGACGAGCACCTGAAGGCCACGGACTTCTGGGCATGGCGCGACCATCCGCTGCATGGTCCAATGCGAATGCCGGGGATCGGGCCAAAGTTCGGCAAAACCCCGGGCAGCCTGCGCCGCGCCGCGCCCGTGCTCGGCCAGCACTCCCACGAAATTTTGACCGACCTTGGCTATACCGGCCCGGAGATCGACGACCTGACCGAAAAGGGCGTCACCGTTCAGGCAAAGCTATGAAGCTGATCTCGCCGGCTTTGCGTTTCGATCCGGCACGGCGTGAACCACGCGACTGAGGAATGAATTAATGAAACAAATCGAACATCTGGATGATCTGGAAACTTACGTTCCCCCCGGGCACGATGGCACGGTTAACCGCAGGCTGACGACGGCCGAGTTCTGTCAAAACTTTGAGCTCGTTCACGGTACGCTCGCTCCCGGTGGTGTTGCGCATCGCCATTCCCACGAAAAGGAGCATCAGGTCATTTACGTCATGGCCGGGGCGGCAGATGTACAGCTGGGTGACGAACCGGTGGTTCGCGTCGAGGCAGGGGGTATTGTTCGAATTCCCCCGGGCGTCGAGCATCTGGTCACCAGTATGGGACCGGCGGCGCTGGAGTTGATTATTGTGTACAGCCCGCCACTGAATCGTTAGATCATAAATATCAGCAGTAGATGTCAATCGAGAGAGGACACGGTAGTTATGTCAGGAATGCTTGAAGGTAAGGTCGCGGTGATAACGGGCAGCGGCCGGGGTATCGGTCGCGGCATCGCGGAAATGATGGCGAGTCGCGGTGCAAGTGTAGTCGTCAATGATCTCGGCGGCGGCATCGATGGTGAGGGTACAGATACGTCGCCGGCAGCCGAGGTTGTAGATGCGATCAAGGCCGCCGGTGGTAACGCCGTCGCCAACGGGGACAGCGTTGCGGATCCAGCCGGCGCCCAGCGAATGGTTGAACAGGCGCTCGACTCGTTTGGCCGTGTTGATATTGTCGTCAACAACGCCGGCATACTCCGCGACCGGATCTTCCATCGAATGAGTCACGTCGACTGGAACGCGGTTATCGATGTCCACCTTCATGGTTGCTTTAATGTGTCCAAGGCCGCGGCCGGCCACTTCAAGGAGCAGGGTTCAGGGTCGTTTGTGCATTTCACATCGACGTCGGGACTCGTTGGCAACTTTGGTCAATCAAACTACTCGGCGGCCAAAATGGGGATTGTCGGTCTGTCGAAGTCCATTGCGCTCGATATGTCCCGCTACAACGTGCGCTCAAACTGCATATCGCCTTTTGCGTGGAGTCGCATGATTGGATCGATCCCGACAGATACACCTGAGCAGGAAGCTCGCGTCGCCAAGCTGCAGCAGATGACGCCGGACAAGATTGCACCGCTCGCGGTGTGGCTCGGCAGCGACGGCGCGGCCGATTGCACGGGCCAGATATTTGCGGTTCGCAACAACGAAGTATTTCTCATGAGTCAGCCCCGTCCGGTACGATCAGTGCACAGGGGAGAAGGCTGGACACCCGAGACTATCGGCGAACACGCCATGCCTGCTCTGGAAAAACACTTTTACGACCTCGACGTTTCTATCGATGTCTTTTCCTGGGATCCAGTCTGATGCCGTTTAAATATGAAGAACTGAAGTCTTATCCCGTGCCGGACGCACAGATGGTGCTGCTGCCGGAGCGCGTGATTACCTATGCACTTGGCATCGGTATGGGCGCGGACCCCACGGACGAAAAACAGCTCAGATACGTTTACGAGGACAACCTTGTGATCGCGCCGATGATGGCTGTGGTGGTGGGGTACCCGGGATTCTGGCTGAAAAAGGAAGACACCAATGTGGACTGGCCAAAGGTTCTGCATGGTGAGCAGGAAATAGAGATCTTTGAACCATTCGAGGTGGCCGGTGCGTATCTCGGCTCGACCGAAGTTCTTGAAATCTACGACAAGGGTCCTGACAAGGGCGCGATCGTGGTGTCCGAGCGGGTCATCAAGCATCGCGACACCGGCAAGCTGACGGCGATTTGCCGGCAGACAAACTTTTGCCGCGGCGATGGCGGTTGCGGCGGCCCTGGCGGCAGTGCACCAAGGCCCCACGAGTTACCGGACCGTGAACCCGACAGTATCTGTGATACGCCGGTGCTGCCCCAGGCGGCACTGCTCTATCGCCTGAGTGGCGACTTCAATCCTCTGCATGCCGATCCGGCTGTCGCCAAAAGCGCGGGATTCGATCAGCCAATTCTCCACGGACTCTGCACGCTGGGTCACGCCGGGCACGCGCTGCTGAAAACCGTTTGCGACTACGATCACACGCGCTTCAAGTCGATGAAGCTCCGGTTTACCAAGCCGGTCTATCCGGGTGAGACCCTCAGAACACAGATGTGGATCGACGGTAACGTGGTTTCCTTCAGGACGATTGCGCTTGAGCGTGACGTTGTGGTCCTCGGTAACGGACGCCTGGAACTGAACTGAATTGACTTCATCTGCTTTTCGAGCCGGCGTCCCGGCGCGTCGGTGCCCCCGTTCGATCCTGTCGTTCACGGGGCTCGCTACTGTGGCAGCGGCTGCGCTGTTGTCCGGATGCGCGACGGTTGCCACTGAACCTGCGTCGGCTCCGGACGTTATAAATTCCAAAACCGTCAACACGTTTTATGTCACCGATCGTGCGCCGTCGTCTGCGCAGGAGAAGGCCAAGTTTTATTCTCATTTTCGCGGCGCGCTTGTGTTTGGCGCCGGTGACGTCGACGTGCCGCTGGCAATACCCGGCGAAGACGAGAGCAGATCCTTCTTCAGCAGGTATGGCAACCAACGAATCAAAAACGCCGTGGTTGCCAGCGTGACGGAGAAGCTTCGCGAAGAGTTCATCGCCGACGTCAGTCGTGCCGTTGCCAGCAGTACGCGGCGCGAGCTGCTGCTGTTTGTGCATGGATACAACACGGATTTCGATGAGGCCATGCGTCGAACGGCGCAGATTTCGTGGGATACCCGGTTTGAAGGCGCGGCCGTCTTGTTTTCATGGCCGTCGAAGCCCAGCGTGGCCGGCTACACGGCTGATGAAGCCGGCGTCCACTGGGCCACCACACACCTGACGGACGCGTTGAAGGATCTCGTGACACGAACCGGGTCACAAAAGGTGGTGCTCATCGCGCACAGTATGGGCACGCGCGCTCTGACCGAGGCGGTGATCCGACTTAAGCGCACGGGCGTCGATCTGTCTCCGGTCAAACATCTGGTGCTTGCCGCGCCCGATATTGACGCCGACATCTTTGTACGCGACATCGCGCCGGAGCTGGTGGCGCCTGGGCGTCAGGTTACGCTGTATGCCAGCTCTCGCGATCGCGCGCTGGAGCTGTCAGAACAGCTTCACGACTATCCACGGGCCGGTGACGCCGGATCCGACGTGGTTGTATTTCCCGGCATCGACACCGTTGACGCAACCGACATCGACACCAGTTTTCTCGGCCACAACTACTACGGCGAGAACCAGACCATCATGTCCGATGTACGTGAGCTCATCAGTGCCGATACCCCGGTGGCCAACCGCCCGGGCATTGAGCCTGTTGCGTCCGAGTCGGGCAACTACTGGCGCCTCGTGCCCGAGCAACCGGTCCCTTCATCCAACTGACCGTAACTTTTTTGTGAAGTGAATTCGCCATGAGCAGTCCTGAAGATCGATCTGTCGACTCTGCCAGTAACGCCGTTCTGACTCCGTTTCAGAAGTATTTTGGTTACCGCGTCGTCGAGGCAAGGGAAGGCTTTGCGATTATGGAGGTCGATCTGCGTGAGGAGTTTGGCAATCGCACCGGGCGTGTCCACGGTGGCGTGATGATGGTGCTTATCGACTCGGTGGGCGGATACTGCGGTTGTGCAGATGACAACGGCGACCTTCCGAGGCGGTGCGTAACGCTTGGCGCTTCGACCAACTTTCTGAGCGCTCCCGAGAGCGGACCAATCCGCGCCCACGGCACGGTCATCAAGCGCGGTCGAACCGTTTTCTTCGCCAGAGTCGATGTATACGATGGCGATGGCACGCTCGTTGCGACGGGTGAAGGTACGTATAAATATTTGAGATCAAACTAGCAGAGCAGGTGTAGACGATGACCCAGCGCGAAGATAATCCCCAACCTTCTGACGGCGCCCAGGCTCTGGTGCGGATGCTCAAGGCGTTCGACGTCGACACGGTGTTCGGGTTGTGTGGTGATACCAGTCTTCCGTTTTATGACGCGCTGTATCGCGATGGTGACGGAATTAACCACGTTCTTACTCGCGACGAGCGTCACGCTGCGTACATGGCTGACGGCTACGCCCGTGTAACGGGCAAAGTCGGCGTGTGCGAAGGACCAAGCGGTGGCGGTGCCACCTATATTCTGCCCGGACTTGTAGAAGCCAATGAGTCTTCGATTCCAATTCTGGCGATCACCAGTGATGTGTCGGTCACCGGGCGCGGCCGATACACGCTGACTGAACTTGATCAGGAAGCGCTGATGCGGCCGCTGACCAAGTGGAACAGTGTTATCGATCACGCGGCCAGTCTGCCCGCGGCCGTGCGCGCTGCGTTTTCTGCCATGAGCACGGGGAAGCCTGGCAGCACCCATATTGGTTTGCCCCTGGACGTCCAGCGTGCGCCGGTGGATCCCGACACCGTCTGGGGTAATCGGGCCCACGGCCGGTATCCGGCAACGCGGCCGGCTCCGGATGCATCTGCGATTGAACAGGCGAGAGAGCTTCTCGCGAAGGCACAGCGACCGCTGATTATCTGTGGCGGCGGCGTTGTGATTTCTGCAGCCGAAGACGAGCTTGCGGCACTGGCCGAAAAGCTTGCAGCGTCGGTTGCGACAACGGTAAGCGGGCAGGGAAGCATTGCCGAGACGCACCCCCTGAGTGTGGGCGTGGTTGGCTCAAATGGCGGCACCGACGCTACGCGCAAGATTGTCGATGAAGCTGACCTGGTGATTTTTCTGTGCTGTCGGGCAGGCTCTGTGACAACCGAACGCTGGCAGCATCCGGTGCCGGGATCGGTGCCGGTGATCCAGATCGATGTCGACCCCGCCGTAATTGGCGTCAACTATGCCGTTGACGTCTCGATTGTGGCAGACGCCCGGCTTGCGCTGGCGGCGCTGACCCAGGCGGTCGATCCAGCGCCGGCTTCACGCGGGACGGAAGTTGCGCAGCGGCTGCAGCGCATGCGTGAAGAAAAATACTCCGTTTTCAATGAGCTGGCGGCAAGCAGCGACCGGCCCGTCAAACCCGAGCGTCTCGTGCAGGCGTTGCAAAATGTACTCGATGACGACGCGATTATCGTGGCCGACCCGGGCACACCGTGTCCCTATTTCTCGGGCTACTATCAGTGGCCGAAAGCGGGCCGCCATTTCATCACCAACCGTGCGCATGGTGCTTTGGGCTTCGCGCTTGCGGCATCCATGGGCGCGCAGATCGGCAGACCCGAGTGCCAGGTCGTGTGTGTCATGGGCGACGGCAGCTTCGCCATGGCGGCCGGGGAGCTGGAGACGCTCAAACGCCTCGGACTTCCCGTGGTCGTGATTGTGGTGTCTAACTCGGTATTCGGCTGGATCAAGGCCGGCCAGAAGGCGAATTTTGACGAGCGATATTTCTCGGTGGATTTTTCCACAACCAATCACGCTGCCGTCGCTGACGCTTACGGGATTCGTAATCACACGGTGACTGACCCGACGAAGCTTGAAGAAGTTCTCAGTAGTGCGATCGCCGGGTCCGAGCCGGTCCTTATCGACCTGATCTCGCAACCTCTTGAGCAGGCGAATGCCCCGGTTAGCGAGTGGATCGCGTGAAGCTGAAATAAAAAAAGGCCGCCGGATAAATCCGGCGGCCACCGCCTCGTCGAAGAGGAGAGGAATTTAGTTCGATGGCGCTGCCATCTGGGACACTTCCTTAGTGTTGAGCATCATGCGACGCAGGTCGTGGAAAATTTGCTCGGAACTCTCGCTGATTTCGTTGCCGCTTCGAACTTCAAACGGAGGGTTCTCGGCGGGCGCGTGATAGACGCGATCTGCATCAGCCTCGTTCACGTCATCCGCGTTGAGCACTCGGCCGATGATCGCCTCGTCGCATTCTTCGCGATTGCTACGACGAGTCTGGTGTTCGTTGCCGTCACAACCTGTGGTCACAACTTCACGCTCGTCGTTTGAGTCGCCGGTGAGGCGTTCAGCGCCGCCTTCAGCATCGTCTGACGAGTTCGGGTCGGGTCGTTCACTCATGCCGTCTTCGGGACCTGCCATGCCAACGGTGTCTTCATCGTTGCGCTCTTTTTCCGTCGCGGCAGATTTTTCGGTTTCGTCACCGTTCGTGCTGTTGTCCGTACCGTTGTTGGTGCCCGTGTTGCCGTTGTTGCTGCCGGTATCGGTGTCCGTATCAGTGTCTGTATCGGTATCCGTGTCGGTATCGGTATCGGTATCAGTGTCCGTATCGGTGTCCGTATCAGTGTCCGTATCGGTGTCCGTATCGGTGCCGGTGTTCTTGTCACCTTTGTCACCGGTATCACCTTTGTCGCCGGCATCACCGTCATTGCCGGTATCGCCACCTTCGTTTTCTTTTTCGCTGTCGCCGCCCTTGCCGGACGAACCGCTGTCCTTGTCACCAGCGTCGTCTTTGCCGCCGTCAGATTTGCCGCCGTCGGAGGCATCGCCTTTACCGCTGTCGGCCTTGTCAGCGTTGCCGCCCGAGCTGTCTTTGCCGGAACTTCCTGACCCGGTGTCGCCCTTGCCGCCTTTACCGCCTTTGCCGGAGCCGGCATTGCCGCCACCGCTGGCGCTGCCACCGGAGCTGTCGGAACCGTTCTTGTCTGCGTTGCCGCCACCGGCCTTGTCGGCGCTGCCGACCTTCTCGGCGCCGCCGCTCTTGTCTGCGTTACCGCCATTATTGCCTTTACCGCCCTTGCCGCCTTTACCACCCTTGCCACCTTTGGCCGCTTCAGCGGTGTTAACGCCGAGGTCTACGCCGTCGGGTGTGACAGTGATCTGACCGAGGCCGAGTGCAACAGCAGCAGCGGTGTAGAGAAAGACTCGCGGGAGTGTGATGTTGAATGCGCTGTAACGTGACATGCTGGATCTCCGTATGTGCTCCGGGTACCGGGTTGGGGGGAGCGGCTGAATTCTGAAACTTCCTGATGAACCCAATGTAGTTCCGAATGCCCGACATTTCCGGTACGAAATGCTCATGGAATCAGCGGGTTATTCCCATCTCGTAAGGAATTTCTCAACACCGAAAACGGGCGAATCTCACGATTTGACGGTTGGTTTCACGAAGCTGAGAACCCGGTCACACAGTTGCTACATTGGAGCGTTCATATCGCACCGATCGGTGTGATCTGTTTCATGTTCAAGGGAAAAAAGGCTGATAGAGAAAAATGGCAGTTTCAGATCCAACGCGATGTTTTGTCCGACCGACGGATGATGCGATCCATCTTGATCACACCGGGCACTGGCTGGTCGACGGTGATAACGCACGAGATACGCTGGAGCGGCTTGGATTTGTCGTGACACCGTTCAGTGAACAGCGTGTTCCCGGACCCGACGGCGAGTTGATCAGCGCGGGGACGGGTAATCAGTGCGTGATGCTTGAACAGGGTTATCTCGAATTTTTAACGCCGCTTGCGGATACGCCGACCGGGCTTGAGCTTAAACGTGGCATCGCGCGCTATCAGGGTCTGCACATTGCGGCATTTGAGGTAGCTGACGCGCAGCGGTGGCACACGCGCTGCGAAACTGCCGGATACGCCCAGGCTGATGTTGTGGACTTGCGCCGCATGGTCAGTGCGCCATCGGGAGAACCGATGGAGGCGCGTTTTTCGGTGGCGCGTTCACGGCCTCCCGGTATGCCCGAGGGACGATTTCAGGCGCTGGTCCATCACACGCCCGAAGCGCTCTGGCAGTCGCGCTATATCCAGCACCCCAATACCGCCGAGGGTCTGCTCGGTATCGTGGTGATGGTTGAAGACCTGCATGAAGCATCCCGGCGTTATTCAAACTGGTTTGACGTTGAGCCTGAGCTGGTCGGTAACGCGGCGCTGTTTTCCCTCGATCGGGGTGCCGTGCTGATGGCGTCGGTCGAAACGGTATCGCAACTCGTTCCGGTGGATCACGGTGCACTGGCGCCGGGGATCGCCGCAGTGGTGATCACGGCGGCCGATCCCGGATGTTTCCCTGGCACAACAACTCAGGGTCCGGTGAGCTGGGTCGAGCTTGGGTCAGCGTTAGGTGGCGGACTAGGCGTTGTGTCGCCCGGAACGTCACTTCTGTCCCTGCTTTAACGTCGTTGCCCCGGCCGTGCTGGGAGTCCTTCCCAATTCAGGCGCGATGCCCGTTACGGGCAGGATCGCTGCCTATACTGGAGTCACTTGCGTCTCATCTGGTGCGAGGTGGGGAAGAACGCCAGCCGTCTGGCAAGTCCAGGCGGCTGGTTGTTCTGTTTTTCCAGTGACTTTGATCCCCGCGTAATCCTCGACCCATACCCTCTGTGCCAGAGCCCGCTCGGCTCCGGCAGTGTCTCAGGGCTTTTGCCTCCCCCAACTGGAGGATCAGGAAGTC
>CALHMG010000173.1 GCA_938034705.1 uncultured Gammaproteobacteria bacterium | reverse complement strand
CGCCGAGTGCACGCGCAATCCACTGATGATCTCGATTTATCGTCAGATCAACGACGTCCGCGAACACGCGCAGTGGGATGCACGCAAAGACAAGATCCTTACACCCGAGAGGATTGCTTCGTACAACCGTCAGCACCGAGCGCTGTACGACATGCTGGTCAGACGCGACGCCACAGCGGCCGTGCAGATGATTACCGATCACCTGTTGAGCGCGCGCGCTGACATGCTTGGCTCGATGAATGACGGACAGGCGTCGGTGGGTTCCAAGGCCACCTGACGCCAACCGAGACAGGTTTGTCAGGCTTCCCTTGCCTTTGGGCAGCGACAGCAAAGGGTCGTCGATTTAAAGGTCGAGTTGGACGCTATTCGTTGCCGAAGATCACGCGACCGCGGCCTTCACCTGTCACCCTCGCCTGTCATCATCTAACTGGTAACACGCCTCAGCTGCGAGGCAACGTCTTGTCAGGATCATAGAACGCGAGACGTACCACCGTTGCCGGGATTCGTTTCTGATGCCCGTCGAGTTTGCCAATTTCAACACGGGTGCCGATCTCCGTATAGGGCGTTTCGAGTTTGGCCATTGCGATGTTCTTTGACAGCTTTGGCGAGCGTGTGGCGCTGGTGACTTCGCCCATCTGACCTCGCTCAATGTGAATGCAGTCGCCGGTCGCAGCCGGTTCGTTGCCTTCAAGCTCCAGCCCCACCAGTTTGCGCTGGGGGTGTGCCTTGCGTTCGATCAGTGCCGCCTTGCCCATGAAATCGTCGTCTTTTGACTTCAGTGGCACGGTAAAGCCGATGCCGGCCTCAAACGGATCTGTCTGGTCGCAAAATTCGTTTCCGGCCATAACAAGACCCGCTTCAATGCGCAGCGTGTCCAGCGCCGAAAGACCGAGCGGAGACACGCCAAACTCTTCACCGGCTTCAAAAACTGCGTCCCAAACCGCCGTCGCGTCGTCAGGGTGACAGAAAACCTCGTAGCCAAGCTCGCCGGTAAATCCTGTGCGCGACACGACCACCGGAATACCTTCAAACGCACTGATTCGACCCACGGTAAACCTGAACCACTCAAGTTCGTCGATGGCGGCCTGGGCGGGTGGCGTCCAGATGATTTTTTTCAGAAGGTCGCGACTCCTTGGACCCTGTACCGCAATGTTGTGCATCTGATCCGTGGAGGATTTGATCAGAACACGGTCGAGGTTCTGTTCCTTCGCCTGCTTTCGCAGCCACTCGCCGCCGTAGTCGCAGCCACCAATCCAGCGAAACGCGTTGTCGCCCATTCTGAACGCCGTACCGTCGTCAACCATGCCGCCATGCTCGTAACACATCGCGGTGTAAACGACGTGTCCAACAGACATGCGCTTGACGTTGCGAGTGATCGTCCACTGCATCAGCGCTTCGGCATCGGGACCCGTGACTTCAAACTTGCGAAGTGGCGACAGGTCCATCACGGCGACGCGCTCGCGACACGCCCAGTATTCTTCTTCGGCACCTGAATTATTGAAGTGATCAGGGAGCCAGTAGCCGTTGTACTCGCTGAAATTTCTTGTCCTTTCGGACATGCGCGAATAAAAGCCGGTTTCTTTGGTCAGGGCTGCATCAGAGTCGGGAGTCATTCGGTAGGCAATCGCTTTTGAAAAAGTGTTGGCCGCAGGATAGACACGAACATGAATATCCGTTGGGTTCCAGGAATTGGTCGGCGTGATGTCGTCGGGACACGCGGACGAAACACACACCAGGTCCTCCAGCGCCTGAAACATGATGTAGTCACCGGGTCTGGACCAGGACTCATCGGCAATAATCGCGTTGGTGTCGTCAACCGCCGTGTTGTAGTTGAGATTGATCGCCGGCCAGCCGCGTCGTGGCGCTATACCGTATTCGGCCAGCGCGTAAGAGAAGTTGTCGCTGCAGTTAGGGTGACCGAAATAACCCACGTCCTCGTAAGACCGCGCCGTGCACGCCAGCCCAAAGGTATCGTGCCGCCCGATTGTGTCGCGCACGACTTCCACCAGCGGCGTGAAATCAGCGTCGAAGTATTTGGAGTACAGCCCCGGGCTGGGGTACGCCGACGCCATCATGCTGTGGGTCACGGTCATATCGAGCGGTCGCTCGATACCTTTATCAAGCGATCGAACATCGAACGCCTGAAAATCGGTGCACTCGCGGCCCTGCACGTCGATAATCTGAATGTACTCACCCTTACGCACGGTGTAGGACTGTGCGGTCATGGCAGCAACCCGAAAATCCAGTCTCGGGTCAGCCAGAGGCTCAGGCAGCAGAACGCCACCACCGTCGAGCAGATCGACATTCGCGCGCTCTATCCACAACAGCAGATCTGTCGGTGGCTTGCCGTTGGGATCAATCAAATCAAGGCGTTTGCCCGGTGCGCACGCAACCAGCGTCACCGCCTGCTGACAGCTGAACTCAACCGCCGTCCCCGCCGGCGCATCATGCCCAAGCGGATCAAAAGCTTTAAGCTGACCCAGATCGACGTTTCGTCGTTTGAGTGCCGCACGCAGCCGCCCCGCGTCTTCGGTTGACTGTTCAGCCGCTTTGCGAATCCCGTCAGCGGCGATGTTTGGCTCGACCCCGATCGCGCTTAAATCCAGCCGACCGTTCGCGTCAATACAGACCAGTTCCGCGTTCTGCAGACCTTCGGGGTCCTGCAGAACCAGGCGATCACCCGGCAACAGCTCGACCAGCACGCTGCCCGTGCCTTTGATTCGGTGACGTTCAAGCCCCGGTTGCTGTCGCCATAGCGCTGGCTCCAGACGTGTTGCAAACTGCGCGACCTGTGGAAGAGCTGCCATGGGTTCGTCAGGGACCTCGAAGACGGGAGTTCAGACTGTGGACCAGTATAGGACGTTCGTTCGCACTCGTGTAATGGTCACGCAAATGTTCGGTACCAGATTGGTCGTGCAATCGTCAGGTGGCGCGCCCGAGGACGCTTTGGAAACAACACCGAACCCGTCCCGTCTTGCGAACACCGGGTCGCGCCGGACACTTTCAAGATCGGTTCAAAGAACAATCAGCAAAGGCAAACAATGAAACAGGGAACAGAATGTTATGAACTTGGCGACGTTCAGCTACAAAGCGGCAAGACGCTGACCGACGCGAAGCTTTGCTACGCCACATGGGGGGATCTCAATGCCGCGCGAGACAACGTGGTTGTACTGCCCACCTACTACACCGGCACACACGAAAGTTATGAGCCCATCATAGCGCCCGGTCGCGCTCTTGATCCGACGCGCTACTTTATAGTCTCCCCGAATCTTTTTGGGAATGGACTGTCAACCTCACCGAGCAATGCGTCCGGCGACTGCGCCGGTGGCAACTTTCCAGACGTCACCGCCTACGACAACGTCCGCTGCCAGCACCGTATGCTCACCGATCTGTTCGACGTGCAGTCAATCGCGCTCGTCGCCGGCTGGTCGATGGGCGCAATGCAGTCGTTTCACTGGGCTGCGGACTTTCCCGAGATGGTTCGGGCGATTGCGCCATGGGCCGGATCGGCCCGCTGTTCCCATCACAACACCGCATTTCTGGAAGGCGTGAAAGCAGCGCTGACGGCTGACCCCGCCTGGAACAACGGACACTACCCGGTACAGCCCGAGCGCGGGCTTCGTGCATTTGGTCGCGCCTACTGTGGCTGGGCGTTTTCCCAAAGCTGGTTTCGCGAAGAGCTGTGGACAGAGTTTGGACATGAGTCGCTGGAAGCGATGCTCGACGCCTGGGAAGAGGAGCATCTCGAATGGGACGCCAACGACCTGCTGGCCAAGCTGCACACGTGGCAGCTCGGCGACATCGGCGAACATACGCTTTACGGCGGCGACTTCGAGGCCGCACTCGCAGGCATCAAAGCCAGGGCGATCGTCATGCCCAGTCGCACGGACATGTATTTCCCGCCAGAGGACAGTGAAATCGAAGTTTCACATATGCCCAACGCGGAGCTGCGCGTCATCGAATCGATCTGGGGACACTGCGCCGGTGGACCGGGGCGGGAAAAAGCGGCGACTGCGTTTATCGAGTCAGCGTTGTCAGAATTGCTGACAGGCTGAGCCGCACGAAGAATCCGGCATAAAAAAAGCCCCGGCAACGCCGGGGCTTTTTTGCGGTGTGCTTGACTAACGCTTGTTGCGATAGTCGCGTTCCACCTTGTTCTCGTGCTTGATCGCCGACAGGATCGGGATAATACAAAGCACTACCATCAGCCAGAACCAGAACTGAATCATTCCGGGACTCTGGGCAAAGGTGAAATAGGCTTCAACGCCTTCCCACGAAGTAAAACCAGCACTATTCATTGTGTTTTCCTCTTAAGTTGGTTGGCGTGAATTAACGGCTGAATTCCGGATAGCCGTGCGCGCCGACTTCCGTTACATCAAGACCGGCAAGCTGAACCTCGTCACTTACTCGCAGGATGCCCATCATCTTCAGAATCAACGACACGACGTAGCCAGGGATAAAGCCGACCGCGATCATCACTACCGCGCCAACAAGCTGACCCATAAAGGACGCTGGCGGAATGCCTTCGCCGGACGGATAACCCGACGCAAAGAGTCCCATGGCCAGTACCCCCCAGACGCCACAGAAACCGTGCACGGACACCGCGGCCACCGCGTCGTCGATGCCAAGACGCTCGATAAAACGCGCACCGATGGGAATGATCAGACCACCGACGAATCCGAGAGCGAAAGCAAGCGGCGGGTAGTAGACATCAAGACCGGCCGCTGCCGAGAAGATGCCGCCCAGAGCGCCCGACATCATCCAGAACGGATTCTTGGTCAGGAGATAACAGCCGATGATGCCGCCCGCCATGCTCATCAGCGTGTTGAACGCGAATGACGACAGCGTAACCGGCGCACCGTAAATGTTGGTCCACTGGGCTGTACCCGAGTAGAGGTAACAACCGCCAAGGAAGCCGAAGAAACCGATGATGATCATCATCAGTCCGGTGACGGTGAGTGGCATGTTGTGTCCAGCCAGGTCGTTGGCTGAACCATCGGCGTTGAACTTGCCGACGCGTGGCCCGAGGTTGATCAGCACACCAAGAGCAAAGAACGCGGCAACCGTGTGCACCAGACCCGCAGCCGCGACGTCGTGGTAGCCAAACTTTGTGACCAGCCAGCCGCCAGGGTGCCAGCTCCACGCAGCCGCGAGAATCCACGCACCCGATCCGAGGATCACGGCGAGGATAATAAACGAGCTCACGCGAATTCGTTCGATGACCGCGCCTGAGAAAATCGATGCCGTGGTACAGGCGAAGAGCGTAAACGCTGCCCAGAAAACGCCGGTGGCATTATCAGCAAGGTTCGGGCCCATGGACGCGCCCCAGGGGACACCGCCAGCACCGTCTTCAAAGTTGGGCGTGAATCCAGCCGGCATTGCCAGATAAATCCACCAGCCGACCATGTAGAACGTCGGAATCATGAAGGCAAACGCCAGGATGTTCTTGACGCCTGAAGCCAGCGCGTGTCGCTGACGCGAAGCGCCCATTTCGTAGGCCAGGAATCCCGCGTGAATCGCGATCATCAGAGCCGTACACCACCAGTAATAAACCTCGAGGTTGATGGTGCTGGTCATCGCCATGTCAGCCTGTAACTGCGTTACGGCTGCTGACAGTTCTTCATTGTTCATTCATTCTCCTCCGGATAAACGACGGGAAACGGTGGGCCATTCCCCATACTTGACGCATATGCGCTGCTCTTTAACGGCAGCTGTGGAATCATTCGTCGTTGTATTACGACGCCTGTCAAACGACCGGCGCGTTACGACGCTATCACGCAACTGTGTCTGAATATGTCGGGAGTCTTCAAAATTGGCTTTCAAACGGAACCCATTTCGGGACCAATTAACGCGACTGCACCAGATCTGGGCAGATCCGGCAAGACGCCCACAGGGAGCAGGAAATTGGACTAGCGCCGCTGAGCCTGTGGTTTCACGCCCGCTACTCAGAACGCGGCCGGCTCCGCCACGACATCGGCCCAGTTCGGTGTCAGGGCGAGGACGCGCACGTCGGCCGGCATCGCCGGATTGAACAGTCGGTTGTGCCAGTAGGTCGCCTGATAGCGAATGTCATGCTGTTCAAGATCCTCAACCACGCACGGCATCTCGTAACGCTGGTTGAACTCGTCGAATTTCAGCGTACAGCTGCCCGCTTGCGCGAGCTGCTTCGCGACGGCTGAATCCGGGCCAAACAACGCGGTCAGGCTCGAATCAAACTCGTGGCCACGCTGATAGTAGGCGGCCGCAAAAAATTTCATGGCGCTGTCGTAACGCTCGTTCGGATCCTGAGTCTTGAGCACCATATGTCTGAACTGGGTAGCGACCTCGTCCGCGTCTTCCTTGTTGATCAGCACGATGATCCGGCCCAGGTCCTCGCCGTTCGGGCCGAAGAGCGCCGGGCGCATGCCGTTGGAGGGTCGCCCGCCGTCAACACGCATCACCTGCTGGCGGATACGGCACTGCCAGCCCATGAAATGGTTACGGATGAGATTGGCGCGATTTTCTGCAGAGTCCATCGCATCGTTATCTCCGAGACCCGACCGTCATGTCAACGGTTCGATTACAAATTGCCCTTTGAGCGAACCGGCTCTGAGTGCGGCCAGTGCATCGGCAAACCCGTCCAGGCCGAACCGGTCCATGATTTCCGGCTTAAGTTTGCCGGCTACTGCGAGATCGAATATCTGCTTTTGGGCATCACGCACCCGTGACAGCCGTTGCTCGCGATACAACGCCCAGTTCAGACCGGTTATGGAAATATTCTTGACCAGTATCAGACCGGCCTTGATTTGCGGTATCTGCCCACCGGCGAAACCGATAACGACCACACGACCGCAAAAGTTCAGCGTCCGCAAACAGGCGTCGAATACATCGCCGCCGATATTTTCCAGAACGATATCGACACCGTCGCCGTCAGTGAGCGACATGACCTGCTGTTTGAGCGTGTTGCGCAGGTCATCGGCACCGAGGTCAACCACGTGGGTGGCGCCGTGCGCACGTACAAGGTCGTGCTGGGCCTCGTGCCGAACGCCGGCAATGACTCTGGCGCCTGAGGCACTTGCCAGCTGCACGGCCGCAAGACCAACGCCCCCTGCCGCCCCTGTGACCAGTACCGTTTCACCATTTCGATACTGGCTGCGATCGTTCAGCGCGAACCACGCC
Source organism: uncultured Gammaproteobacteria bacterium (assembly GCA_938034705.1). Taxonomy (GTDB): domain Bacteria; phylum Pseudomonadota; class Gammaproteobacteria; order Arenicellales; family CALHMG01; genus CALHMG01. Next base: position 34,331 of record CALHMG010000173.1, on the reverse strand, counting down.
GTCTGATAGGTAAGCCCGAGCGATACGGCCTCGGCAAAGTCCAGCTGCGCCGGCACCGGACAGCAGTTTTGTGCAGGGACTGCGACACGCTCGGCCCACGCACCGTATTCGATCTGCGCAATCACGCGATCACCCGGTTTGATACCGTTCACATCATCGCCGACTGCGCTGACGATACCCGCCAGTTCCTTACCCGGCGAAAACGGCACAGGTGGCCGAACCTGATAGGTCCCCTCGATAACCATCGCGTCCGGGAAATTGACACCGGCTGCGTGGTTCTCGATGACCACCTCGTCTTTGGCCGGAACCGGATCAGGGACATTCTGGACGCGAGGTGAATCCACAGGCCCGATCTCTTCGACAATAACTGCTCGCATTTATAGTCTCCCTGTTCTCAACTGTCAGCTCCTGTCGAGAATATCGTTGTCCGCGCCGAGGTCCGGATACGGCTTAACGCCCTTTTCGCCGCGAAATTCGTGGACGACGGGTACCGCCATAGCGGTCATTGTCTCTCCCGACGATGCCTGCACGCGATAGTCGAACAATCCTCGACCACGAAATTGTTCTTCGTGAAAAGCCGCCTCAAGTGTCTCGACGATGCAGGCACACACATCCTGACCTTCGAATGACTTTCGCCAGTGTTCGGATGACTTGTTCGCGATCAACTCCGCCACCTTGGCTTGCGTGCGCGGCCAGTCGCCGGCGTCGTCAAAGAACTCGTCAGGCAACTCTATGATGCGTGCGAAATTGACCCAGAAACGCTGTTCAAGCGGCGCCGCCGCGACGAATCTGTCATCGGCGGTGCGATAAATGCCGTAACGCGGCGAGCCACCGGTTACGCGTTCGCCACCCGGGCGCGGCCATTTCCCGGCCGCTTCGCCTGCACCCATGGCCCAGTACATCAACGGAAACAGATTGTCGGTCATCGCGATGTCAATAAACGCACCTTCGCCGCTCATGTCACGTCGGCGCAACGCCAGCAGTATGTTGACCACCGATGGATAGGTGCCACCTGCGAGATCGGCGATCAGTACCGGCGGCACGACGGGTGCGCCGTCACTGCCGGCCGATATCCCCAGCATCCCTGTTCGGGCCTGATAGTTAAGATCATGACCCGCATCATCGGCCATCGGCCCGGTCTGGCCATAGCCGGTTATCGCGCAGTAGATGATCTTTGGGTTGATCTTTTTCAGTGACTCATAGTCCAGCCCAAGACGCTGCATGACACCGGGCCTGAACTGTTCGACCACGATATCGATCTCCTGGATCAGCGGCGTCAGCTTGTCGAGCATGTCCGGCGCTTTAAGATCAATCGTGACGCTTTTCTTGCCACGATTCAGCACAGCGTAGTTAACGCTGGCGTCACCAAACTTCGGCTCGTTGGTTCGCGCCTCGTCACCGATGCCGGGGCGTTCGACCTTGATCACCTCGGCGCCGGCTTCGGCGAGAATCAATGTCGCCATCGGCCCGGGCAACAGTGTGCTGAAGTCCAGCACCTTGACTCCTTCAAGTGGTTGCATCGTCAGTTGTCCTCAAAGTCTTTTCGTTGTTTGGCCACGGCCGCCCGTCTTGCAGGGGCAAATGCCGGCGTTCCATACACTTCAAACAGCGCCTGGGTTACGTCGTAGTGATGGTGCAGTCCGCTTCGTTCCAGCAAGCCTATCGGTCCCTCCGGATAGCCAAGCCCAAGCTTGAGCGTCAGATCCATATCCGAAGCCGTCGCGAGCCCCTGGTCGAGGCGTGTGAGCACCTCGTTGAAGTACGGACGCATCAGTCGATCGATAATTCTGCCCGCCTGATCCATGCACACGGCGACGGTAAAGCCGGCGGATTCAAACAGCTGCGTCGCCGCGGCGATCGCCTCGGGCGAAGTTCCGGGCTGCCTGACAAGTTCTACAAGATCGCTTGGATCATCATCACCAACGCGAAAGCGCGCAAACCCGAGAACGTTTGACCCTTCCTCGGCGCGTGATTCGCCAGTCCAGACTCCCAGACATTCCGTGTACAGCTCAACCAGGATCGCGCGACGCTCGCCGACGACCTGATCCAGCTGGCTGCCGGCGTTCTCGCCGACAAGCACGGCGATATCCCGTTGACTTGCGTCAAACGGGGTTGCGCTGTCGAGCAAAGGATGCGGCTCCGGAAACGAGCGGCTGTTGCCATAATTCAGCAGATTAAATTGCATAGTCTTCACGCGCCAAACATGGCGCCACCTTCGTATTCAAAAAAACCGCGACCGGACTTTCGTCCAAGTCGACCCGCAGCAACCATCCGCCGCAGCAGCGGCGGCACGGTTGCCCTGGGATCATGTGTAACTCGATAAAACGCATCACAAAGGAGCACCTGCGTGTCCAGACCGATCAGGTCCAGCAGCTCACACGGCCCCATCTTGTAGCCCATGCCCGTTTTGATCGCGGCATCGATATCGGCAGGCGCCGCTACCCCGGCCTCGATCAGGCGAATCACATCGTTGTTATAGGGCACCAGAAAATAATTCAGAATAAAGCCAGGGCTGTCCTGGGTTTTTACCGGAATCTGTCCCAGTGCCTCACAGAACTCCCAGGCTTTGGTAAACATTGCGGGGTCTGTGTTCATACCTGGTGACATCTCCACCAGCTTCATCAGCTGGGCGGGCAGGCAAAAGTGCATGCCGACGACCTGGGGATCGCGTCCACTGCCGGCAGCAATTTCCGTGATCGAGATGGTTGAAGTGTTGGAGGCAAAAATTGTCGATGCAGAACAGATGTCGTTAAGACGACCGAAGAGATCCTGCTTGACGCTGAGTTCCTCGAATACTGCTTCAATCACGATATCCGCTGACGCCAGATCCTTGAGGTCCGACGTTCGTGTAAATCGAGCCAGTATCTGGTCGACATCCTGTGGATCAAGCTTGCCCCGCTCAACCGATCGCGCAAAAAACTTCTCCGTTTGCACACGAGACTGCTCGAGATTGTCGTCGCTGACGTCGAACACGATCGTGTCAAAGCCTGCTCGGGCCGCGACGATCGCAATTCCTGCACCCATGGTTCCCGCGCCGGCGACGGCGACAGTTTTGATCTCAGTCATTGATCACTATCCGCATGAAATTCTTTAACACCATTGTTGTTACCAGCCCTTCACGCACTGTCGCGATCAAGAAAACTTCGGCCAATAAACTGACGATGAACCTGATTCGTTCCTTCCCAGATCTGGGTAATCTTTGCGTCGCGCATCAGCCTTTCAGCGCGGTAATCCTTGATGTAGCCATAACCGCCGTGAAGCTGCACGCATTCCGTTGCTACTTTCATTGCCAGGTCCGAAGCGCGCAGCTTCGCTACCGACGCCGCAACACCATAATCTTCTTCACCGGCATCAACCATGCGGGCGACGTGCCACAGCCAGCTTTCGGCTTGCGCCAGCTCAGCGGCAAGATCAGCCAGCAAAAACTGTATCCCCTGAAACTCTATGATGCGTCGACCCGACTGTTTACGCTCGTTGATCCAGGCAACCGAGTCGTCAAACGCAGCCCTCGCAATCCCGAGCGCGTGCGCCGCAACGCTCGGTCGCGACTTGTTTAGCGACGACAGCAGTATCTTCAGGCCCTGCCCGGGCTCGCCAAGGATGTTGGCGCTGGAAACACGACATTCGTTAAAGGCGATGGCGGCCGTCGAAGACGCGCTATGCCCGAGCTTTTTCTCCTCACGCAACACCTCAAAACCGGGCGTATCGCGCTCGAACAGCATCGCGGTTATGGCACCTTTACTGTCTTCGATCTCGGACCATTTTCCAAAGAGCAGAAAGTAGTCGGCGACATTGCCATTGGTAATAAACGTCTTTGCCCCGCTGACGATGACGCTGTCACCGTCGGGCGTGAAGCTTGTCTTCATGCCGGTCGCGTCAGAGCCGGCATCCGGTTCGGTGATCGCGAGCGACCCCAGCGCTCCGGCCGCAATCTTCGGCAAAAAACGTTGATGCTGATCCGGCGTGCCAAAATCTATGAGGGGCTTCATGCCATGAAAATTGGTCGCCCAGATAATTCCCGTGGACGCACACGCTCGGGAGATTTCCCTGACACACATGAGATAACACTGATACGACACCGGCGCACCGCCGTAAGCTTCGGGCACGAACATGGCGTTCAGCCCCAGCGCGTTGATTGCCTTGACGTTATCCCAGGGAAATTCACCGCTTTCATCAAACTCCGCCGCCGACGGATAAATCCTGTCGCGACACAGCGCGCGCACGCTGTCGACGATCATGCGCTCTTCGTTACTTAAAACGACCGAGGCGTCGACCTGTTCCAGCAGTCTGCTCATGACAACATCACTCCTTGATGCCCTGTCCGCCGTCGATATACATGGTTTCTCCGGTCATGAAGGGAATGTCGTTGGCAACGAGCGCCCGCACCAGACGACCGACGTCAGCCGGTGAACCAAATTCACCACCGGGTATTCGCGCACGAATCGCATCCCGTGCCGTGTCGGGCAGGCTGGCGTTCAGATCTGTTTCGATGAACCCGGGTGCCACGTTGAGAACGCGAATACGGTCCCTGGCCCATTCAACGGCAAGACAGCGGGTAATCGCGCCGATCGCAGCTTTGGACGCGCAATAGGCCAGACCGCCGGGCACGCCCAGCTTGTCGTAGAACGAGCCGATGTTAATGATCGTCCCCGAGCCATTGCTCTTGAAGTGCGGGTAAACCGCTCTGCACAGTTCAAAGCAACCGCGCGCGTTGGTATCCATGACGAGCTGGTAATCGTCATTTGAGAGTTCTGCACTGCGCTGGCCTTTCCAGATCCCCGCGTTGTTGACGAGGCTCGACAAGGTGCCCAGGGCGGCGGCTTCGGCGATTGCTGCCTCCACGCTGGCGCTGTCGGCAACGTCACAGACAACGGGAACGATGTTGCGTGAGGTTTCAGCGTCACGATCGCCTTGCTCGACGCCACGCCCCTGACGAGTTAACGCCGCAACTGTAAATCCAGCCTCGGCCAGCTCCAGCGCTATGGCGGCTCCGATACCGCGACTTGCGCCGGTAACAGCCACGACATGATTTTGATTGTCGGTCTCAGGCATCTTTGAAGTTCGCTTTTCGCTTTTGCTGGAAAGCCGTCATGCCTTCGTTCGCATCCTCTGTCTGAAAGGCAAGCGTGGAAAGGTCGGCTTCGACCTTGAGGCCTTCAACCATGGACAAACTCGCCGCCCGCGTTACCGCCTCTCGTGACAGCTTCAGTACCGGCAAACTGTATTGCGTGACTGTTCTTGCAAAATCCTTACCGGCCTGCAGCGGGTTCTGATCATCGTCGATCGATCGATTGACCAGCCCAATACTGAGAGCTTCTGCGGTCTCAACCGTTCGCCCGGTCAGTATCATGTCCAGCGCACGCCCTTCGCCAATCAGACGCGGCAAACGCTGGGTACCGCCGTAGCCCGGCACCAGCCCGAGTTTTATTTCCGGCAGGCCCATTTTTGCGTTGCCGGTCGCAATCCTGAACGTGCAGCTCATCGCAAGCTCAAGCCCGCCTCCAAACGCGAAACCGTTGATGATTGCGATCGACGGCATCGGCAACTGTGCAATGCGTTCAAAGGTAGCCTGACCAATTTCTGCATCTGCCTTTTGCTGCTCGAGTGATCGACCGGTCAGCTCCTCGATGTCTGCGCCAGCGCAAAACGCCCTGTCACCTGCACCCATTATCAACAAAGCGCGCGCGTCACTGACGGACACCTGATCGAGAGCGCGACCAATTTCTCTGATAATCGCAAACGAAAGCGCATTCAGAGCCTCCGGGCGGTTCAGGGTCATTACCGCGAACTCTTTGTCAAACGTGAGATCTACATTCGGGCTGTCGGTCATGGTCTGTTCAGCTCTGCTTGCGTTTTTCAGGGTCGATCCAGCGTATGGGCACCGGAGTGAGTTCGCCGTCTCTGATTTGTTCTACGAGTTCTCGCTTCAGAATCTTGCCGCTGGCGGTTAACGGAAATTCCGTAGTCCAGAGAGTGTACTCGGGCATATCGTATTTGGAGAGCCCGAGCTCATTCAGAAATTCCAGCATCTCCTCGGGATCGAGCACCGCACCTTCCACGGCGATCAGTGCAAGACATACCTTCTCGCCGAGACGCTCGTCGTCCACGGGAACCGCAGCGGCCTTGTTGACATCGGGATGGCGCATTGCCAGAGCCTCGATTTCGCTTGGATGAATGTTGTGTCCGCCACGGATAATCAGATCCTTGCTGCGGCCACGAATCTCAAGACAACCGTCATCATCCATGCGACCAAGGTCACCACTCATGAACCAGCCCGATGCGTTGAATGAGTCTTCGGTCGCGGTCTGATTGTCAAAGTACCCAAGCATCAGACACCCGCCTCTACTGCCGATCTCGCCTATCACGCCAGACGCCACCGGCTGATCACGATTGTCCGCATCGAAGATTTTGACCTCGAACCCGTGACAGGCTCGCCCGCACGTATTCGTTATTGTCTCTACGCTGTCAGTTGGCAGCGTGTACTGGTGGGAGCTGTTTTCCGTCATCCCGTAGATATTCTGTGGCGTCACGTTCATATCAAGAAAACGACGCGCCGTTTCAGGCGGAATAGGAGCACCGGCCATATAGAACACGCAGACGTCACCCAGAGTCGAAATGCTGCGTTTGGCCATTTCCGCCTGAACGTCGATCGCGTGAGTTGGCACGCCCATGCAGTAGGTCGCGCCAGTTTCGACAATCCAGTCTAGCGTTGTCGAACCGGACGGCACATCGTTCACTACAAGTTCGCATCCTGCCACCAGCGCCTGGCCTACGGCCACGACACCGATGTGATGACTCATCGGCGACAGACTCAAGAGCACGGTATCGGTGCCATGACCCCAGTCTGAAACCATCGCCCGGGTATTGGAGAGCAGCGAGTTGGCACTGTGCAACACGCCTTTGGGTTCACCGGTTGTGCCGGAGGTAAACGCGAGATACATGATTCGGTCAGCGTCATCACGACGATCCTGTCCCTCGCTGTCGAGTGCGGGGTATCCCTCACGCAGCGAGTTCAACACGCCGTCGGTCGTACAGTTTCCAAGCGAATACAGCTTGCGCAGAAACGGCAGTTCGGTGAGTCGCTTCAGACTGTCAGATTGCGCGGCATCGGCACCGTATCCCGGCTGGGTGAAAAGCGCCCGGGAATTCAGGCGGGTTAACAGGGTCGTTACCTGCTCGAGCGTGTAGTTCTGGTGCAACGACGGGTTGCACACATAACCACCCTTGGAACACGCAAGAAGGACTATGACTGACTCAACACAGTTGGGCAGCCAGATTGAAACACGTTCGCCAGGTTCAACACCGCAACGGCCCAGGTCCGCGGCCAGAGCATCGGTCCACGTGAGAACTTCAGACCATGTCAGTCGACGCGTCGCGTCTCGCAGCGCATATTCCGATGGTCTGCTCGAGGCATGATCGACGACAAGTGAATAAAAGGTGTCACTGGTCCATACGCCGTCAGCGTAAAAACGCCGCGACGTTGTCGGGTCATGCAAAGAAAGAATTGTGTTCAAACTGTGCCGCGCATTGTGTCGCTTACTGACCGAAGGTGTCTGAATCCGGTGCCCGCTTTTCCCGAAAGGACTTTCCGAGTTCCTTGGATTCGTCACTCTCGAGATACTGTCGCAGCAGCAGGTCGTGCGCCATTCTGCCAAGACCCGATACGCCGCCGTGACGGGCCGTGAATGCAGCTTTGACCGAGGCGAGCGCAAAGGCCCCGCGATCGGCAATCTCAAGCGCCATTTCCCTGGTCGCGCGCATCAGGTCATCGTCGTCCACGACCTGGTTGATCAACCCGATATCGAGGGCCTCGTCAGCGCTGATTTTCGGATTTCGAAACCACATTTCCTTGGCTTTTTTCTTGCCGACCAGATCTTCGAGATACCACGTGCCGTAGCCGGCATCAAAACTTCCCATCATGGGACCAACCTGACGGAAGATTGCCGAGCGTTTTGCGATCGTAATGTCGCAAACCACCTGCAGAACGTTGCCACCACCCACCGCAAAACCATTAACGGCAGCGATAACCGGTTTCTGCAGACGTTCGATCGCTTCGTACATTTCGAGTGTCGGCAGTACTCCGGCGTACAGACGAGTGTTTTCCATACCGTCTTTCTGGCCACCGATGCAGAAAAACCTGTCACCTGCGCCTGTGATGACAAGAACCCGGGTTTCAGTTTCTCGACGCATCGCTTCGATACAGTCACGAATTTCGTGGCACATGGTTTCGTTGAACATGTTGCCGTTGTCAGGACGATTCAGAGTAATCGTGCCGACGGGTCCGTCTGTGGAATAGAGAATCGTTTCGTAGTTAGTGCTCAAAGCGTGGGTTCCGTGCAGATACTGGATAAAAGGCTGGGCCGCGGTCTGGTTGTGTCGCCGTCATCGGCTGACTCAGACCAACTTTGCTGACCGCAGATTCTGGATCCGCGCGTCGTCGTAGCCAAGCAGCTTACCCAGCACATGGTCCGTATGCTCGCCAAGCCGTGGCGGCGGTGTCTCGGCGCGCGGAGAACTGTCGTTAAATCGAATACCGGTGCCAACCTGGGGCAGCACGTCGTCGTAACCCTCCAGCTTGAGGGAATAGAACAAACCGCGATCGGCCAGCTCGGTGTCTTCGGTGAGTTCATCAAGGCGGTTTATGGGCCCAGCAGGAATTCTGTGTTCTGCGAACAGTGACAGCCAGTGATTGCGTTCCCGAGTCGAGAGGAGGTTCTGGATAGTCTCCACGATCTCCTCACGGCGCTCGCGACGTTTGATATTGGAATCAAACCTCTCGTCAGCACCTCTGTCCGGCTCACCAACCGCTTTCCAGAAACGTGCCCAGAGATTGTCATTGCCGAGGCCCAGAGTGAGGGGCTCGTCGGCCGTCTGAAAGGTCTGATAGATCGCAATCACACTGTCGCGGCCGCCGCTGCGTCGCGGCAGCTCGCCAGAACCCAGCCAGGAAACGATGCGCGGCGTCAGAAAGCGCGTCATGCTTTCGATCATCGAGATGTCGATCCCGCAGCCGGTGCCGGAGTCTTTGCCGGCATACAGCGCCGCCATCGTCGCAAATGCTGCGTCCATACCCGCCAGCATGTCGGCGGCAGGTGTCCCCACTTTCTGGGGATCGTTTTCGAATTCCCCCGTCAGATCCATAACGCCGCTGTAACCCTCGGCAATCAGGTCATAGCATGTCCAGTTGCGCCGTTCCCCGGTGAGACCAAAACCGGTAATCGATACATGAACCAGCGCATCGTTCACTAGACGCAAATCCTCTTCGCTGATGCCCAGCTTTTTCTGGACCCTCGGAATGTGATTGCAGACAAAGACGTCGCAGCTTCGAACCAGGTCGTGCAACACGGCGCGGCCGTCATCCTCCAAAAAATCCAGAGTGATCGACTGCTTGTTCCGGTTGACGCTTAAAAACCAGAGCGCATGGCCGCCAAGAAACGGAGGGCCCCAGTGACGAGCGTCATCACCCGTCCCGGGCCGTTCAACCTTGATGACCTCCGCGCCCATATCAGCGAGCATCATGGTCGCGTATGGACCTGCGATCGACGTGGTGAGATCCAGAACCCGAACACCTTTGAGAAACTGGTGTCGACTGTCGCCGGGGGTCTGCGCTAGCGAATGGGCTGGAATTGAGCTCGATGTCACTGATTCACGCTGGCTGGAAGCTTAAGTGTCGAGCCAGTCTAACCCACCACATGCGGCAACAAAAAAACGCAAAAGCCGTGAGGCTTTTGCGTTTCGTTTTGAAATTTCAAAACAGGTTTTTCTGCTGACTATTTCTTCTGCTTGTCGATAAAGTCCTTGGCCCACCGACTCAGCCTGTTGGCGGTGGTACCCAGCTCATCGAAAGCCTTCGAGCCAACGCGTCCAACTTCCTCGAACGCCTTGCCGCCGACTTCTTTCACCGTGTCAGAAACCTCGGATACCGTCTCGCCAACCTTGTCGGACACATCTGAAAATTTCTCCTCGACTTTGTCCTTGGCAGCTCCCGCAGAACTGGCGACTCCCGCCGAAGCGGAACCGCTACCGTTGCCAGCCCCGCCGGCACTGGCAGATGCTGTCGACGAGGTCGATGCTCGTGGCTTTGCCGGTCGCGCATCTGCCGGGTTAAAGGCGTCTTCTCCCGCCATGACGCGAACAAGACTCTTCGCCATATTGTCGGGCAGCTTGTCCTTGACCGCGGTTAAAACGGTGTCGACCGCCTGCGTTGCTGATTGATGCGAAATGTTTGCCCTGCGGGCAACCGTCGCGATGAGTTCATCCATGTTATCTGGGCTTGGCATTGCTTAGACCTCCTCCAGTCCAGTCTGCTCACTAGTATTAGATTAAGCAGTCTAGTCCTGATTGGTAACGCCTCACGTGATGCTGGTCGGACCGGCGATCACGCCTGGCTGACAACTGTAACCAACAGATTCTTCAGACTCTGCTGGGTGGAATCCGGTCAGATATCGGGCATTGATCTGCTTCGAAAATCTGACCGGAGCGTCCTGGTTCAGCCGTTGCGCTTCGAGGAGTCAACCTGACCCTTGTCGACGCGCTTGCTGAATTCTGTTTCGCCGCCCGCTGCAAGCACCTTGGCCTGCGCAAGCCACTTGTCACGGCCGATTCGGCCATGAAACTTCAACGCGTCATCGACACGTTTGATGTCGGCGGCGCTGAAGTTTGCAACCTGGCGAAACGTGGTGATGCCGAGCTTGTTGAGCGTTCGCTCAAGCACCGGTCCAACACCCTTGATCCGCTTGAGGTTGTCCTTCTTGCCGCGAGGTGCCGCGAACAGCGCACCAGCCTTGGGCTTCGGCGCTGCTTTACGGGTAACGCGTTTGGCCGCTGTTTTGCGCACCGCAACCTTTTTGCGTGCCACCTTCTTACGCGTGACCTTTTTGCGCGTGACCTTCTTCCTGGTAACTTTCTTCGCGACGGCCTTGGGCTTCGCACGAAGCTGGCGACGGAGATCAGCAATGGTTGCATCGCGTTCGCGGATACGTGCATTGAGCGACTCAAGCGTCGCGACACGACTGCGCAACCTTGTGACTTCCGAGACCTTGGGGGCCTGGCCCAGTCGGGACCGCAGATCCACGATGGTCTTGTCGCGCGAAGCGATCTGAGACTCGTATCGACCGGTGTTGACCTTCTTCGGCTTCGGCGTGTTGCGAATACGCAGGCGAAGATCTTCGATCGTCTTATCTCGTGCTTCGACAGACCGTTCCAGCCTGCCCAGCTGCGACGCTGTTGGACCTTCGGTCAGACGGCGACGCAGATCCGATATCGTTGCGTCACGCTGCTTAACCTGATCTTCCAGACGTTCCAGCACGGCGATGCGTGAAGACAGCTTCTTCAGTTCGCCATCCTTGCGCCCGGCTTCGCGCAGCGAGACCTTCAGCTCGTTGATCTCGGCATCTTTGCGCGGAATCAAGTTGAGCCTTTCCTTGAGTTGCAGAATCTCACGGTCGCGATCAGCGATAGCGGCAGCGGCTGCCTCCGCCTCCTTCAGTCGTGCCTGCAGGGTTCTGATTTCTTCTTCACGTGCACCGAGCCCCTCAAGCTCGCGACGCAAGCGTGCGATTTCGGTTTCGTGTTCACGCGACACGTTGCGGTTGCTCGCCTCAAGCTCACGATAGCGCAGCGTCAGAGAACGAATCTCATCATCCTTCTTGCGCATTCCCTCGGTCACTGCTGCGGAGGACTTTTTCGCCTCTTCGATCTGCCTTACGGCGTCGGCAGCTTCATCGCGGGCCCCGGCGAATTTACCGTTCAGATCTTCGATCTGGCCGCGAAGCTGCGCAATCAGGGTATCGCGCTCGCGCAGTCCCGACGTGCTGGCCGATTCCATCTCTCTCACACGGATCTGCAGAGCGTTCAGCTCGGCGCTGTCCTTGCCGGCGGTATCGATCGCCTGCTTCAGACGCACGATCTCCGCATCCTTTTCACGCAGACCAACCCGGTTCGCCTCTTCCAGTTCGCGAACCCGAAGCGTCAGCGTCTTGATCTCGCCGTCTTTGGCGCCGGCAGCCTTGTTCGCACTTTCGAGCTGACCGATCTGTCCCTGAAGACGCTTGATTTCGTCATCTTTACCAGCAGCGGCCTTGTTGGCACTTTCGAGCTGACCGATCTGCCCCTGAAGACGTCTGATTTCGTCATCCTTGGCAGCGGCAGCCTTGTTGGCCGCCTCAAGCTCGCTGATGCGTGCGTTGAGCTTGCGAATTTCTTCGTCTTTGCCTGCAGCTGCGCGTTGCGCAGCCTGCAGTTCGCTGATCTGACCCTGCAGTCTTTTGACTTCGTCATCCTTACCCTTGAGCTGGGTAATCTGAAGCTGCATCTGCTTGGTTTCACCTTCAGCCTGCTGACTCTGGGTGCGGAATCGAACAAGCTCGTCCTCACGCGCCTTCAGCTGCGTCTGAAATCGTGAGACCTCGGCCTCGCGTTCCTTCAGTCGTGCACTGAGTGGCTCCAGCTCACGAATTCGGGCGTTCAGTTTGGAAACGGCCTCGTCGTTACCGGACTTGGACTTCTCAACCTCGGTGCGAAAGCGCAGCACTTCGGCTTCCTGCTGCTTGAGCTTCGCTTCAAAGGGAGTCAGGACCCGTACCCGGTCACCCAGCCTGGCAATCTCGGCGTCCTTGTCCTTGAGCTGCGTTCGCAGCTGTGATTCCAGACGTTCGATAGTTGTGTTTCGCTCGCGGATCTCCGCGCGCAGTCGATCCAGTTCGGCAAGCCGCGACTTTTGCTCGGCGAGTTCCGCTTCAAGCTTTTTGCGTGCCGAGTTGGCGTCGTCCACCTGCTTGCGCAGCGGCTCAAGTGAAGTCACACGAGTGCGTAGCGTTGATACTTCTGATTCAGCAGTCTTGCGCGATGCTTCTGCCGTGGTCACTCTGGATTTCCAGGTCGTAAGTTCACTTTCTGCCGTCTTCTGGGCGCTCTGAGCCTGGCTCAGCTGCCCCTGCAGCGGCTCCAGGGCGGTAATTCGCGCACGCAGGCGACGCAGTTCGTCATCCGCGCTGCGTCTGGCAACTTCGGCTGCGTTGAGTTTTGCACTGAGTGGTTCAAGGCTTGTCACCCTGGCGCGAAGCGCCGTGATTTCCTTGTCGGCCGTGCGCCTGGCATCCCGCTCACCCTTGAGCTTGCTCTCCAGGGGCTCCAGCACCTGGACGCGCGAGCGCAGGGTCTTGGAATCAGATTCGAGCCGGCCAATCTGTCCTTCAGCCTTGGTTGCCCGCGCCTGCCACGGCTCCAGCTCACCAATACGTGAGCGAAACTGTGCTCGCTCGGCGTCGAACTGGTTGCGTTGGTCAGCCACCTGACTTTCCATGGTTGCGAACCGACTCTCAGAATCACGCAATTCGTTTGATCGCAGTGACAGCTCGCCTTCGAGCTCTTCAATGCGACGCTTGTTCCCGCCACCAAACAGGGCTTTCAACAGCCAGCCGATCAAAAATCCCAGAAGCGCCGCCAGCAGAAGGCATAGCAACATTTGGCCAATCAGGTAACTCATGCGTAATTTCTCCTCAAACATCTCCCACGAGTCACGACGTCGGGGAGCAATTCTGGCAGGCAAGGGTCAGACAGGTTGACGACGGGATTCCCCGTCAGACGATACCCAGGCGACCCGGAAATCAACTTCGAAAGACGGCGCAGGTTAAAACCCGTTTGTGCGTCTTCGCTGTTGCTGACATCCACTGAAACTCGTCTCACCAGAAGATTCTGATTATGTGTTGGCCGAATTTTCGGTGTTGAAGCTGCAGTGACAAGGTCGCCACCGGTTCACATCGAAAAGGAAAATTCAGCGCACGTTGCTGTCGGGGTTGTCGATTCGGTCGTCCAGTTAGTTATTGAGTGTCTGGATGAACGCTTCCACTGCGGGGAAAACTGACAAGCCGCAAACCCGACAAAGTACTAATTACCGCTGGAACTACTTGGCTGCTGGAGCCTCCACTCCGGTATCAATTGTCGGTGTCGATACTGACACCGCGTTGCCGATTGACCGTGGTCAGGAGGCTTCAGCTACCGGGGACACAAGCTGTGCCCCCGGCTAAATCAGACCAGTATTACTGGCTCAGTATTTCGAACTCGATCCGACGGTTCATCTGCAGACCCTCTGCAGTGTCGTTGTCGGCGATGGGTCGATTCTCTCCGTAACCACGTGGCTCCAGGCGATCGCCCGCAATCCCGTTGCTTACCAGATAGTTGACCACCGAAGTTGCCCGAAGCGCGCTGAGATTCTGGTTGTAGGCATCGTCTCCGCGCGAGTCCGTATGGCCCGATACTTCAACCCGAACGTTCGGGTACCGCGCCAGAACTTCGACAGCTCGGTCAAGGATCACCAGACTCTCGGTCGTCAGGCGATCGCTGTTGGTTTCAAACTGCACACCGCGCAGATCGATCTGGGCAATTTCCTGAGCCTTCACCCGAATGCGGTTGTCGATGCCGACGCCGCCGTCGATTGAGCTCTGGGCCTTGCCGCCGATCGTTGATTTGTTGCCAGCAGCTTCGTACTCAAGCAGACCTTCGATGACCACGCCCGAGTTGCTCGCTCTGATTGCGGCCTCTTCCATGCCGTTGAGATCACCCAGCATGCCGATGACACCCGGCAGCCAGACTGAGTCATCGATGCGATCACCGACGGTCAGTGTCGAATCGACGTTGGACGCGCCAACGACTCCTGCGGCACCGGCCACAGCGGCATCAACTTCATCCTGACTCGCGAGTTCTCCGCTCAGCTTGATGCGGCTGCCATCCCAGACGTAGGCAACGTTGCCATCGCCCCTGGCCCGAACTTCGATTCGGTTGTCGACAGGCAGACCGGTAGAAGCCGCAGCCGCGCCAATCGCGCTGCGCTTGTCCTGCGTATCAACCAGACCCTCGAGGATGATGCCGGCGTCGTTAGCCGTGATGCGGCCGTTGTCTGCGTCACCGTAAGACTTCACTACGCCACCGAGTCCTGTCATCCAGGCCGGAGACAGCACGGTGTCTGTCGCAGTCATGTTGTTGACGATGTTGTCATCGCCAAACAGCATGCCCGCTGCACTGGCAGCATCGCCGAGTGCCGATTGATCAGGCATGTCGCCGGTCAGTGTGATTTTGCCCCCGGCACCGTTCGGCATGTCCATCACGATGTTGGAAGTCGTACGCGGCACCTCGACCGTGATTCGGTTGTCGATCGAAACATCTGCTCCGAAAGCAGCCTTGGCAGCGTCTTCGATACTCGTGCGCTTGTCCTGAGCGTCGACGAGACCCTCGAGGATGACGCCATCGTTACTCGCCATCAGTGCAGCGCCGCTTGCGCCGGTGAGACCCGGCAGCGCGCCGGAAAGTCCGGACAGCCAGCTGGCAGGCATCGCCTCTTCACTGATCTGAAGCTGGTTGGTGACGTTGGCCGCGCCGTACACATCGTTAGCGGCTCCAACGGCGGTGTCGACAGCTTCCTGATCAGCCAGCACGCCGGTCAGCGTTACCTTGTCACCGTCAGCGACGCGGTAGGTTATCTGGGAAGAATTGGTCGGACCCCTGACTTCTATGTTGTTGGTGACGGGCACCGCATTGAGGAAAGCTGCATTAGCTTTCTCGCCGAGCGATGTTTTGTCTGCCTCGCTTCGAACAACACCCGAGAGCAGCACTCGCTCGTCGGTCGCGTCGATGCCGGCAGGGTCAGCAATCTTGATCTGATCGATATAACCGTCGATTCCGTTCAGCCACACCGGATCAGTGGTGTTTGCGACGACCTTCATCTGGTTATCGACCATGTCGGAACCGAAATTCTCAATCGCCGAATTGGCGACGATATCCACGGCTTCCTGATTCGGCATGTTGCCGGTCAATGTCACCTTCTCACCGATACGGTCGAGCTGCATAGAGGCGGGCAGCAGCGAGATGACGTTAAAGCGATCGGTCACGCGCGCGGTGCAGTCCTGGTCCTCCAGGGAACTGACCAGGCCTTCGCGGTCAATCGTGTCCTTGATGTCGCCTTCGAGGAAGACATCGCGGCCGTCAACGCGGTAGGACGATTCTGCAATGCCGTAGGATTGCATGGTGGGCAGTACGCAAGCTGCCACTTTGCCCTGGATCGGTTGTCTGTGCCCAAGGACACACCAGAGAATCAATGCCAGCAATGCCAGCAGCAGCAACCAAATCCACCAGCTGCTTTTACGTTGTGTACCTTCAGCCATATGTCCCTCCCTCGATGATCAAGTAGCGACGTTGGGTTATTTTGTGAAGTGTCGCCACATCTCGAAGTGTTGTATCAAGTGTACTGTGCGCCTGTCGGCAGGGTCTACTCTGCCCGGTGTTGCGAGCGGTTCGGACGACCGGGGCGCAACTGCGATGCGCACCAAATGACAGACGTTGTTCCGAACAGCGCACTCTCGTCACCACCAGCGCGTGCGAGAGGATGGTAGCGCCATCAGCGCTAAAACCCTTGTAAAACATAGTAAATGCAAGCCGATTGAGCCGTCGCGGTGTGCGACGGCCCGTGTCAGGTGCGACCGCCGCAACGCTGTGTCTCGAACAGCGTCGGCGGAACGTTTAGTCGGGTTCCCCGAGGTTTAATACGGATTTCGGGCTAGCTTCGGGCATGACACCTACCCTGTTTGCACCTTCGTCGATGGTTTTCAGTGCGTCCCGTTGCGCAGGCGCTGACTAATCGAGCACCTTGATGAGCGTGCCAATTTCATCGGCACTCATGCCGATTTTGCCGCCCGCAGCGACGATATCGCCCCAGGTGGTCGCGTCGATCGACACGCCGTTCGCCGTTCTGTCAGCACGCGCGGCACGTTCCGGATCTCCGGCCACCATCACAGGATGGTCCGGATCCGCTGCAGGCGAACCTTTGAAATACTTAACCGTCTCCTCGATCTCGCGTTCAAGCCAGGCGCGTTCAACCAGCCTGTCGGGATCAATGAGCACCGCGAGCATGTTGTTGACGATGCCGCCACGACGTTCGTTGCCCGGCTGGATTGTGCCGTGACCGGTCAAGGCACCCGCCAGCAACTCACAGAAAGTCGCAAGACCGTATCCCTTGTGCGCTCCCATTGGCGTGAGCGCACCGACGGGTTCATTAAAGATGACGCCCGGATCGTTGGTGGGCTGGCCCTGGGAATCGATCAGCAATCCGTCTTTGACTTTGCGACCTTCGTTGTAGGCAACCCGAACTTTGCCGTGTGCAACGGTGCTGGTTGCCATGTCCAGCAGCAGGGGTGGCTGACTGTCGGTACCCGGCATGCTCATGCAGATCGGATTAGTGACGTATCGACCATCACTGCCGCCGAAGGGTGCGACCGTGGTGCCGTGATCGGTAACGTTTACAAAATGCAGTGAAACCAGCCCCGCGTCCAGCGCCTGCTGTCCGTACGATCCCACCCGTCCAATGTGGTGTGCGTTGCGAAGCGCGAGCAGAGTGAGACCGTTCTTGCGGCACGCTTCGATCGCGACATCCATAGCTTCAGCGGCAACGCGCTGACCGTAACCTCTTTGCCCGTTGGCGATGACAAAGGCGCCATCGTTACGTTCAATACTCACCGGAGTGTTCGCCACCAGTGTTTCATTCATGAGGTTATCGATGTATCTCGGGATCATACCAACGCCGTGGCTATCATGGCCGAGAAGATTCGCTTCAACGAGGTGATGAGAAACTTGTGTTGCTTCCTGCGCTTCACTTCCTGCCTTGCGCAGCAGCGCCGCAATCGTGACTTCGAGGGATTCGTGATTAACAATCAAAATATTTCTCCTGTCAGCCTCGGTGGGCTGTAAAAAGTAATTGCCAGATTCCGGCCTTGCCGTCGAGCTGCAATCCTTGCTTGATCAAACTGCGCTCGACCGAAGCGACAGACACCTGCAGTGATTCGGTGTCCATACCCTGGATCATCATCAAGCCGTCGAACGTTGAGTCACGGCCACCGCGCATGCGACTTTCTGTTGTATCCGTGGCTGAGAGATCCTGATCTGCCAGCCAGTACTCGGCGCTTGTCACTCCGTCGCGGGCAAGCACGTCGGCAAACAGCTCTTCAGCGACCGAATCAAAATCTGTGTTGGTGCCAGACATCGCGGCGATCCGAAATGTAGCCGCCGCAGCACCCGTGCCCTCACCCGCTCGCAAGGTTCGCGTGGCAACGGTACGGACCATGTTGGTAAACCCGGGCATGACGCGGGCGGTCCACGTCGTCGGATCTTCGAGACGATCGATGTAATCCGCTGAACGCATCACCGTCGGCCAGACGGTCTCGTACCACGCGAAATAGCGGTGGTGTGCATCGACGGCCCGGTAGCGATAACCCGTTGTAAAACCCGGCACTCCGACTCTTTCAAGCAGATGCTGCTGGTTGTACCAGTTGTTGAATTCGATCTCGGCAGTCGCGCCGCCGGCAACGTCGTTGAATACAGCAAGGATTCCGGTCATGGGCGAAGTATACTCATGACCCGATTGCATGAGCGACACAACAGACCATGTCTGAATCAGAAAAAAATATTCTCCTCATTCAGGGTCCGAACATGGAGTACCTCGGTCTGCGCCAACCCGAGTTCTACGGCACCACAACCGCTGCCGAACTCGATGAACTGTGTCGCGAAAAGGCGCAGGAACTTGGGCTGAATCTGGAAATTTTCTACTCCAACATTGAAGGCGAAGCCATTCGCAAACTGCTCGATGTCAAACGCGCGGGGCGGCTCAGCGGCCTTGTGATGAACCCTGCGGGCTTTTTGTACTCCGGAACCGCGCTTGCCGACACCATCCTCGCAGTCGATGTGCCCTATGTTGAAGTCCATATGACCAATATCGAAGCACGATCCAAAACATCCGTACTCGCCCCGGTCGCAACCGGCATGATCACGGGACTTGGCACGCAGTCCTACATGCTCGCACTCAGCGCGATCGCCGAGATCACTACCTAACCGCAGTACATTAATTCGGACACCATCGAGAACATGACGATCCACGACCAAGCGACCCCCGGCAACTGGAACTACCCAAGCGCGATTCGGTTTGGCGCCGGGCGAATTCGAGAACTACCGGATGCGTGCGCCGAACTTCAGATTCGCAGCCCGCTGATTGTGACCGATCCCGGTCTTGCCGAGCTTCCTGTTGTTGATCTGGCGATGACGGTTTGCCGTGAGGCAGGACTGGGTGCGGGCCTGTTCAGCGACATCCAGGGCAACCCCGTCGGCCGCAACGTCGATGACGGCGTTGCCGCGTACAAGGCCGGCGGACACGACGGCGTAATCGCCTTTGGCGGCGGCAGCGCACTTGATGCCGCGAAAGCCATCGCGCTGATGGTCGGACAGGATCGCCCGCTCTGGGACTTTGAAGATCGCGAAGACTGGTACACCCGGGTCAACGTCGACGCCATGGCGCCTGTTGTGGCGGTACCCACCACCTCCGGCACCGGCTCGGAAGTTGGTCGCGCCTCGGTCATTACTGACGAGACCGAAAGGGTCAAGAAAATCATCTTCCATGCCAACATGCTGCCAGCGCGCGTCATTCTGGATCCGGAACTGACTACAGGGCTGCCAGCGAACATTACCGCCTGGGTCGGTATGGATGCGCTGTCACACAGCCTTGAAGCCTACTGCTCGCCTGTTTATCACCCGATGGCACACGGCATCGCACTTGAGGGCATGCGGATCGTCAAAGACTGGCTGCCAACGGCGGTTCGCGAGGCGACCAACGTCACGGCTCGCGCCCAGATGCAGGTTGCTTCGACGATGGGAGCAACCGCCTTTCAAAAGGGACTCGGTGCGATGCACGCGATGAGCCATCCGTGCGGCGCGGTTCTCAATACGCACCATGGTTTGACCAACGCGGTCGTCATGCCCTACGTGCTGAAATTCAATGAGTCGGCAATCGACGAGAAAATGATTGCACTCGCCCGCTACCTTGACTTGCCCAACCCGTCGTTCTCGGCGGTGCTCGACTGGGTTCTGCAGCTGCGAGAGACCGTCGGAATCGAACATACTCTTGAAGCTATAGGGGTCGGTGAAGAGCAGGTGACGACCCTCGCCCCCATGGCAGCCGTTGACCCGTCGGCCGGTACGAACCCGATCGAACTCACGGTAGACAACCTGACCCCACTTTTTTCTGACTCAATCAGCGGCAAGCTGTAGACACGGTGACCTGATGCAATCTGAAGTTGATAACGACGGCCCTCTCGCCGGAATTCGTGTTCTCGAGCTTGGACAATTTATTGCAGGCCCGTTCGCCGGGACCATGCTCGCCTACTATGGCGCCGAGGTCATAAAAGTCGAGACCCCGGGCACCGGCGACCCGTTACGAAACTGGCGCACCGTCAAGGACGGCACGTCTTTGTGGTGGCGGTCGATTGGACGAAATAAAAAGTCCATAACACTCAACCTGCGCGAGGAACGCGGCCGGGAAATAGCGCGCGACCTCGCCGGACGCTGCGATGTGGTTCTGGAAAACTTCCGGCCCGGCACGATGGAAAAATGGGGCCTTGGTCCCGAGGACATCAAGCGCATCAATCCGTCGGTGGTTTATTCGCGCATCTCGGGATACGGACAGACAGGCCCGTATGCGTCCAAACCGGGATTTGCCTCTGCCTGCGAAGCCATCGGCGGCTTCCGACATCTGAACGGATTTCCGGGTGAAGCACCGGTTCGACCGAACCTTTCGATGGGCGACACCATCGCTTCGCTGCACGCCGTGATCGGCACACTGCTGGCACTCGTCCACCGCGGCAAAGTGCCCGACGCCGGACAGGTGGTAGACACCGCGATCTACGAATCTGTTTTCAACATGATGGAGTCCGTCGTACCCGAATACGCCGATGCAGGCATTGTGCGCGAACCTTCCGGCACGACACTTACCGGCATCGTGCCGACCAACACCTACCGGTGCGCCGACAACAAGTTTGTCGTCATCGGCGGCAACGCGGATCCTATCTATCAACGCCTGATGCGCGCAGCCGGCCGACCTGAACTCGCCGAAGACTCGCGCCTCTCGGACAACGCCGGCCGGGTAACCCACCAGAAAGAAATCGACGACGCGATCGGTGAGTGGACGGCCACGCTGACGCTTGAGCAGGCTATGACAGAACTCGACGCGGCCTCCGTCCCCTGTGGCCCGATCTACTCCGTCGAAGACATGTTCAACGATCCGCACTTTCAGGCACGCGAACTGTTCGAAAAAGTTGATGTCGACGGAGACTCAATGACAATCCCCGCAATCGCGCCGCGCCTCGACAAGACACCTGGACGAACCCGTTGGGCCGGTGTCACAGAACCCGGCGCCCACAACCGGGAAGTCCTTGGCGACCTTCTCGGCATCGCAGACGAAGAGCTTGATCAACTTCGCGATCGACAGATTCTCTAGAACTCGCGTCCGGGTATCCGATCTGTCCCCGCCGCGATCGCACACGATCCCGTCCGACGCGCCTCCTGGTCGGGCCGGGACATAAACCCAGGCGTGAGCCACGGCGCGTGGGATCAGAACGGGTCGTGGTGGACTGCACGCGCCGTTCAACTCGGCGAATTCACGTCGGTTTCGCCCGAATCCACGCGCGAGCACTAACACTGGGGTCCGGCACCAGGTCCAATACTGACGCCAATTCGTGACGTTTCGTTTCAGTGCTGACCCTGACACCCGAGAAAAACGCGCAGGCGGCGTGCGCAAAGCGACGAAATACGCCGCCGCAGACCCATTTTCACCGCCGATGCCCGCCAAATCGCATACTATTAAAGTCTAAAGTCATGTAAAGGCGGGCCGCGGGAACCTAAGGGCTGCGGACACCGTCCTACCACAAACCACCTGGATAGCTGCAGCTCCTATGCGATTGCCCGATTTTGTCAAAACGAATGCCTGCATCAAAGTGACCCGCGTGCGACTCGCGCTGACAGCGTCAGTCGCGGCTGTCGTTATCGCGCTGGTCCTGCCACTTAGCCCCGCTCCTGTCCACGCCGAAACGCTGGTCGTCGATATCGACGACCTGAATCCCGGACGCAGCCACAAGCGCGCGACCCGTCTCGTTACACACTACGTCAGCAAGTACCACTACCGGCGCGTGCCTCTTGATGACAATCTGTCAGAACAGATTCTCGATCGCTATCTCGACAGTCTCGACTCCAATCGCAGCTATCTTTCCCAGCAGGATGCGACTGAGTTTGCGAAGTACGAGTATCGACTCGACGACGCGCTGCAGGAATCCAATGTCGAAGCCGCGTTCGATATCTTTCGCAAGTATCGCAAGCGCGTCGCGGAGCGTTCTGACTTCGCGATCAAGCTGCTCGACAGCAAGTTTGATTACGATATTCCTGAATCCTATACATTTGACCGCACTGAACAGCAGTGGCCGGACAACGCCGCTGCGCTGGATGACCTCTGGCGCAAAAGAGTGAAGAACGACATTCTTAACCTGAAACTGACGGGTAAGGATTTCGACGACATCAAGAAGACACTGACGGCTCGATACCAGCGTCTTCGAACACGCACCGAGCAACTCAACAGCGATGATGTGTTTCAGCTGTTTATCAACGCCTATGGCACGGCAATCGAGCCGCACACCTCGTACTTCTCGCCGCGCACGTCCGAAAATTTCAAGATTCGCATGAGCCTGTCTCTCGAAGGCATCGGCGCCGTGCTGCAGTCAGAAGATGACTTCACGCTGGTGCGACGAATCATCCCGGGCGGACCTGCTGATCTCGGGGATCAGCTGCATGCCGGCGACCGTATCACCGGAGTCGGTCAGTCTGACCAGGAAGCGGTCGACGTGGTGGGTTGGCGCCTCGATGATGTCGTCGATCTGATTCGCGGCCCCAAGGGCAGCGAAGTCACTCTGCAGGTGCTGCCAAAAGGATCAGAGCCAGGCAGCCCTTCAAAATCGATTCCTATCGTTCGCGACAAGATCAAGCTTGAAGAGCAGGCTGCGCAAAAGTCTGTAATCGAACTGCCAAACGACAATGCCGATGTCACTCGGGTTGGCGTCATCAAGCTGCCAACGTTTTACATCGACTTCGATGCCAAGGCGCGCGGTGATTCGAACTATCGCAGCACCACCCGCGACGTCCGTAAACTGATCGAGGAACTCAAGGACGAGGGTGTCGACTCTCTCGTCATCGACCTGCGCTCAAACGGCGGCGGAGCACTCACCGAAGCAACAGCGCTGACCGGCCTGTTCATACGCTCGGGACCGATCGTTCAGGTTCGTGACTCCCAGGGCCGGGTTACCGTAAATCAGGACCCGGATCCCGATGTGGTTTACACCGGTCCCATGGCTGTTCTCGTCGATCGAAACAGTGCCTCTGCCTCGGAGATTTTTGCCGGCGCGATTCAGGACTATCAACGAGGGTTGATTCTTGGCGAGCGCACGTACGGCAAAGGAACGGTCCAGAATCTTATCGACCTGGATCGACAGTCTCGTAACGAAGGCGAAGTTCTTGGCCAGCTGAAAATAACGATGGCCCAGTTTTTCAGAATCAACGGTGGCAGCACCCAGCACCGTGGCGTCATTCCCGACATCGAATTCCCAACCGCGGTGGATATTGAAGAACACGGTGAGCGTTCTCTTGAAAACGCACTGCCATGGACCAGCGTTGCGCCGGCGAACTACGCCGCGTTCGAAACAGGCTTTGACGCGCGCGCCATGCGCATAGCGCGAGAGCGGCATGATTCTCGTATCAGAAACAGCGCAGGTTTCGACTTTCTGGTTGGCCGCGCCATAGCTGCCGCTAAAGCAGAAGATCGCACCGACATCAGCCTGCTCGAAAGCGAACGCAAGGCTGATCGAGAACAGCGACTGAAAGAAGACCTCGAACGCACCAACGTTTATCGAGAATCACTCGGCCTGAAACCGCTTGATAGCGCCGAAGATTACGACGAAGACGATGCAACCGCAGAAGACGTGGTGTTGCGAGAGGCAGCCGCGATTCTGAACGACTACTCGACGGCGGGAAAAGATGCTGCCGTAACCGATGCCCAGCCGAAAGCTGCAGACACCGGTTCAAACACGTCAAGTTCAAGCAAACTCTGACAGTTCAGGCACGGGCTGCGCTTGCGGCCTGAATTGCCTGCCACACGCGCTGGGGCGTGAGCGGCATATCGAGCTCTGTCACTCCCAGCGGAGACAGCGCGTCGATCACGGCGTTAACGTAAGCCGCCGGAGCTCCGCTCGTTGGTCCCTCGCCGGCGCCCTTCGCGCCGACCGGATTGTCGCTCTCGATGACTTCGTTCAGTTCGGTCGTGAACATTGGCATGTCGTCGGCCTTCGGGATCGTGTAGTCCATAAAGCTGCCCGTCACGGTTTGACCGGCTGCGTCATAGACCACGTGCTCGTACCCTGCCTGGCCCAGTCCCTGCACCATGCCGCCATGCAGCTGTCCGTCAACGATCATCGGGTTGATGGCACGACCCACGTCCGCAACGATCGTATGTTGTTTGATGGTTACAACCCCGGTCTGAGGATCAACTTCGACTTCACAGATCTGACATCCGTTCTGATGAACCGCCTCGGTGCTGACAAATTCAGCCTCGGTGCTCATTGAGCCATCTCGTTTTTTCACTTCGACTGCAAGGTCAATCAGATTGATGTGTCGATCGGTTCCCGTTACGCGCAGAGCGCCTCGGTCATATTCAATATCTTCGACGCTTGTCTCAAAAAGCTCTCCGGCCTCGATGCGCGCCTTTTCAATCAAAGCATGAGCCGCACGGAACACGGCACTGCCCCCAAGGCGTGCGGTTCTGGATCCGGCTGAACCAAAACCCTGCTTGATCCGGTCCGTGTCGCCAAAAAAGATCGTCACGTCTTCAGGGGTCAGCCCGAGCGCGTCGGCCGCGATCTGGGACATCATCGTCTGATGCCCCATTCCAAAATCCTGAGTCCCTACCCCGAAGCTGACAATCTTTTGATCGGTGTCGATATCGACATTGGCGTACTCACTTGGCGACGCCCCATCATTTTCGACATACATACCCACACCGACGCCGTGCAGCATGCCGCGGGCCTTCGCGTCGGCGCGTCGCTGCTCGCACGCGTCAAACGAGGACAGCTCCATCGCCCGATCCAGGTTTACCTCGAACTCGCCAGATGTGTAGCGTGAACCACCCGGCGTCTTCCACGGGAGATCATGCTCGGTGAGCATGTTGTCGCGACGAAGTTTCAACGGACAGACGCCAAGCGTTCTGGCGGCCTTATCGACCAGACGTTCGATGAGGTAGTTGGACTCAACCCGGCCGATACCTCGAAACGCAGCCTGAGGCGTTGTGTTCGTGAACGCGCCGTTCATTTTGATCGCAACAGCCGGAAGTCGATAAACGCCCCCATTGGTGGGAGGAAAAAAACCGGCGACGACAGCCGCGTTGCGACTGCAAAGATACGCTCCGTGCTGCCAGTTCAGTTCGACCCTTAACGCCAAAAAGCGATTGTCCTCATCCAGAGCGAGCGACCCCGTGATGACATGATCGCGGCACTGGGCATCGGTTAAAAACGCTTCGCTGCGAGTCGATGTCCAGCGCACCGGTGTCGACAGTTTTTTGGCGGCAATAAGCACCAGCAGAAACTCGGGGTACAGGACGTTGCGCGCACCGAATCCACCACCCATATCCGGCACCTCAACCTTTATCTGTTCTCCGGGAACGCCCAGTACCAGAGACAGATTGCCTTTGAGTGCGTGAGCCGACTGTGTCCCTGTCTGAAGAAAATATCGCTGCGCCGCCGGGTCGAACCGACCCAGCGCCGACCGCGGCTCCATAAACGCGGGGACGATACGATTGACGTCAACCTGGATGTCTACGATCGTCGATGCTGACTCGAACTGACTCTCGACGTCGTTGCCACGTGTCATATCCAGACTGCGATTTGCCGGCGCTTCAGACCACAACCCGGGCGCGCCGGGCGCAACGGCGGTGTCAAAATCCATCAGGGGCTGCAGCGGATCGTATTCGACTTGCACAAGTTCAGCCGCCGCGATGGCCGCAAGCTCGGTCTCGGCTACAACAAACGCCACCGGTTCGCCGACATAACAGACCCGGTCCTCGGCGAGTACCGGTGCGGACCCGTTGGGTACGGTGTTGCCATCATCGTTTCTCACATCGAACGGAGCCACATCATTGAGTGACGGAATCGGCCCAACGACGTCGTCAACAATGGACTGGGATGTCAAAACCAGCCGCACGCCGGGCGACGCCTGTGCTGCCGCTACGTCAATCGCCAACACGCGGGCGTGAGGATACGGTGAGCGCACGACGACTCCATAAAGTGCATCAGGGCAATCAATATCATCGGTAAAACAGGCATCGCCTCGAAGCATGCGGCCGTCTTCGCGACGCTTCAGGGGCTGGCCGGTGTAGGCACCTGATTCAGGGCCGTTCGTGTCAGACATGCATTCTCACCGCTATGAGACTCAAGTTCCGGAAGCTTCGCTTGCGATGACGTGCAAGATCAACGGTCGAATGCCTCCAAACCGTTCGGTGGTGCGCTAAAGTAAGAAGACCGACAACGATCATCAGCTCACCCATTTTTTGTTTACAAGATGTCTTTGAAACTCTCCAAATTCGCAACGTCGCTTACCGGTGATTCCGGCACCACATCCCTGATGCAGGACCTCGGAGAAGCACTGGCGGCGGATCGCAACTACCTGATGCTTGGCGGCGGTAACCCGGGATCTATTCCACCTGTCCAATCGGCACTGCGTGAAGAACTCGCTAAACTCGCCAACGACCCGGAACGGTTTAACGCCATGGTCGGCCCCTATGATTCACCCCAGGGTGACCATCAGTTTCTGAGCGCGATCGCGTCTCTGTTGCGGGACGAATGCGGCTGGGACGTTGGACCCGAGAACTGCATGCTTACCAACGGTTCCCAGGCCGGATTCTTTTTGCTGTTCAACGCACTTGCCGGTGAGTTCGACGATGGCTCACGAAAGCTGATCGAGCTGCCGCTGACGCCAGAGTATCTTGGCTACGCTGACGTTGGACTGGATAACTCACCGCTTTTCCGAAGCCGTCGCCCGAAAATCGAAACTGTCGACAGTCACACCATCAAATACCGTGTCGACTTCGACAACATGACCCTGGGTGAAGATTCAGCGGCAATCTGCGTATCGCGACCAACCAACCCTACCGGCAACATGATTTCGGACGACGAGGTCCGGGAGCTGCAGCGCATTGCCAGAGCGGGCGGCGTCCCGTTGATTATCGACGGCGCTTATGGTCAACCCTTCCCGGGCATCGTGTTCAATGATGCGACCGCTTTGTTTGACGACAACACCATCGTTTTCCTGAGTCTGTCAAAACTCGGGCTGGCAGGAATTCGCACCGGTATTATCGTCGGGCCTGCCGAGCTCATTGCCGGGCTGTCCTCGATGAATGCAATAACCAACCTCGCCCCGGGCAGCGCAGGTCCAGGCCTCATGCTTGACCTTGTGCGCAGTCGAAAGATCCTCAACCTGAGCCGGGAGCATGTTCAGCCCTACTATCGAGATCGAGCGGACTTTGCCGTGGACGTGCTCGCTAATGCGATGGGTGACACTCCATGGAAAATACATCAGCCGGAGGGCGCGTTCTTTTTGTGGACCACCTTCCCCGATATACCGCTGCACTCACAGAAACTTTATGAGCGAATCAAAGATCGCGGCGCACTTGTGATTGCCGGACATCATTTCTTCGCGGGTCTGGAGCATGACCCCTGGCAGCACAAGACGGAATGCCTGCGTATCACCTACGCCCAGGACAAGGACGACGTCAGAAAAGGCATCGAAATTGTCGCTGACGAGGTGAAGCGAGCTTACGACGGCGCCTAGATCCCGCTTCAGTGACCTTTTGCGCGACACAGCTCGATCAGATGATCAAACAGCCGCTGCTGCGTAGGGTCTTCGCTCGCGCTGAGTTCGGGATGCCACTGCACACACATTAATTCAGGATAGGCATCGCTTTCCATTGCTTCGGCGCAACCATCCGGTGCGCGCCCGACAATTTTGAAACCTTCGGGAGCATCGCGAACTGACTGGTGATGCCATGACCTTGCCGGAAAGGAGGTTGTCCCGAGAATTTCTGCGAGGCGCGACCCTGCTTCGACTTCATGGACATGCGTAACCGGATCTCGCGGTGGCACACGATGCGCAACCTTGTCTCCGTGAACATCCGGCACATGGACATTCAGCGTCCCACCGAGCGCGACCGTTACTATCTGCATACCCCGGCAAATTCCCAGCGTTGGCACTTTCTGATCAAGCACCGCGTTGGCAAGCTCGATCTCGAGTTCATCGCGCTCCGGGCTCAGATTGTAAACGCTCGGATGGGACTGACCGTTGAATCTGTCCGGGTCTATATCCCCACCGCCAATCAATACGACACCATCGACGAGTCCAAGAACGACGTCGATGTGCTGCTCCCCTGGCGTTATCAACAGTGGAACACCACCCGCTCGTCTCACACTATCCACATAGGGGCGCGGCATCATGTACCGATTCTCTTCGTCCGAGGGGTACGTGGTAAGTCCAATCACAGGTGGCCGCATAGTTTCGGAGACCTCAATACTCAATTGTTGTTGGATTGTTCAGCCCGCAATTTCGCCCAGATTGCGAGAATGGACGGGGTGAAAGACGTATCAGCGTTCGCTACCGCGGCATCAAGTACCGCCGGCTCAAACCACCGCCCTTCGCTGATCTCGACCGGATCAAGATCAAATGGCCCTTCCGAGCGGGTTTGATAGATCCAGCAAAATTCCATTCCGGTTTCCGCTGCCGCATCGAACTTGAACAAGCGATCGGGCGTCGATTCGACGATCAGGCCAATCTCTTCGTGTGCCTCTCTGACAACACATTGATCGTAGCTCTCGCCCGCATCCACGTGTCCGGATACCGAGGAATCCCACTGACCCGGATTTTCGTCCTTGCTCATTGACCGCAACTGCAAAAACACCTGCCCGCTCTCGTTAAACACCAGTAGATGTGTCGATCGATGACGCAAACCAAGCCGGTGCACTTCTGAGCGTGGCCGCTGATCGACAACGTTATCGAATTCGTCGACAACGTCAAAAATTTCTTCTGAGGGCGAGACAGTCATGGCGCGAGTATGTCATCTTGATGCCTCCTCGCCTAACCAGATGAATACATGGACAGCCATGGCGACTATCTCACTGACATCCAGCACCGGTAAGGCGGCAGGCACTTTTGACATAAGGCTTGCGATCTTCGATAAAGACGGCACGCTCATCGACTACGCGCTGATGTGGAACAATCTCGCAACATCGGCGACGGACACGCTGCTCGAAGCGGTCGCGCTGCAGACAACTGTTGCCAGCTCCCTTCGGGACGACGTACTCAGAGCCATGGGGCTTGATCCCGTAACCTGGCGCAGCGATCCTGACGGCCCCCTCGCCGTCGGACCCAATGACCGTGTCTACGCGGCTGTAGCCAACACGCTCGAACAGGCAAACGTCAAAAACGTGACGCCGCTCATCGAGAATTCATTCATCCCCGCATTCACCGCGCACCCACCGGCGACCTATGTTCGTGCGGTCGGTGATATCAAGGGCTTGTTCAGCACACTGCGCAAGGCCGGGACCAAAGTTGTTGTGGCAACCGCCGACTACCGGGATACGACAGTGCGCACAATGCGCGAACTCGGCGTTGCGGATCTGGTCGACGACTATGTCTGCGCGGATGACACACAGCATCCCGTCAAACACAGCCCCGAAGCACTGTTGTATCAGGGACGCTGTTTTGGCGTCGAGGCCGAAAACATCATGATGGTCGGAGACTCCATCGGGGATTTGAGAATGGCGACGGAGGCTCGGGTTGGCTTGTCCCTTGGAGTACTCACCGGAGCCGCCACGCAAGCGGATCTGAAGCCGTGGTCGACTGTCATCGTGAACAGCATTGACGATATTCAGGTGAGCGCGTAATGGATTCCAAACTCGACGCGATTGAGGTCCAGTGCTGGAAGTCTCTGGCGTTGGCGATTGAAGACAGAGATCACCCCTTCAAGACGGCCGTTCTGGCCACGCTTGGAGCCCGGTCAAGACTGTTTCAGCGAACGGTTGTTCTTCGCGGCGTCGACGGTGACAGGCGAGAGTTGATCTTTCATACCGACGCGCGGGCGAAAAAATTTCAACAGATCAAAACCAAACCCGCGGTCAGCCTGCTGTTCTGGGATCCATCATCTCGCCAGCAGCTTTCTCTTCAGGGTGTTGCCGAGGTAACCCAACGCAGCAAGTTTGCCGACGATCAGTGGCATCGCACACCGGTTAAAAGCCGAACGATCTACAGCGTGCTGACACCGCCGGGCACCGTAACGGACGGCAAAGCCAGATTCCTGCCCCGGGAACTATCGGGGATCAATATCGATCCTGCGGCACTGCAACGAGGCCGACCACACTTCGCGGTCATCAAAGTAAGGATCGATTCGGTCGACTGGCTCCAGCTGAAAGAACGCGAACACAGGCGCGCCAGCTTTGTGTACGACGACGATGGAAGCCAGAAGCAAGCCCGGTGGATCGGTGCTTGAGCCGCTCGGGGACTAGACCGCTTTGTCCAGCAGGTCGTGAAGCCACCGGTCTCGTCGTACCAGCGATTTTCTTGCGTCAAACCGCTGCACTTCGATTTTTTTCTGCAGTCTGGCGACCTCACGCGACAACCCCGCGGCAGAGCAGCCGCTGACGTCTATCGCCGTCTGCCGGATTTTTTCACACAGCTCTGGTGAGTGCTGCGCGAACAGCGCATCGTCTGGTCCCGCGAACGTCCAGCTTTCGCCGGGGTCACCCTGACGCCCCGCGCGACCGGTCAGCTGCCTGTCTATTCGTGATGATTCGTTCAGCTCTGCTGCGAGAACCACCAAACCGCCGAGCGCCTCAACGCCTGGACCCAGAGGAATGTCAGATCCACGACCGGCCATGTTGGTTGCAATTGTAATAAGGCCGGAGTTTCCGGCCGTGGCGATGAGTTCCGCCTCGGCTGCATCGTGTCTGGCGTTGAGAACGCGCGGCCGTGCCCCCGCCGCTATCAACAGCCGCTCGAGTTTTTCAGAGGCTTTGACCGTGGTTGTCCCGATCAGCACTGGACGACCGGACTCGGCGAGACTGACCGCGCGACTCACGATCGCGGCGTGCTTAATATCGGCGCTGCCAAAAAACTCGATCTCATGGTCAACGCGACGAGACTTCTTTCGCCGCGGAATCTGACAGATCGAAAGATTGAATATTTCCGAAAACTCACGTTCACACCCGGTGGCGGTACCCGTCATGCCGGCAAGGCATGGATAAAACCCGAGATAGCGCTGGCGCGAGATACGCAGCAACGCGTTGCTCTCTTCGGTTATCACCACATCCTCTTTGGCTTCGACCGCCTGATGCAGACCTTCGCTCCAGCTGCGGTCCTCGAACCGCCGACCGGTAAACTCATCGACGATCTGGATGCTGTCGTCTATGACGATATATTCGACATCTCTCTGTATTAGATGTATCGCTCTGAGCGCCTGCTCTACATAACTTCGCCAAGGCCGAACCAGTCGTATTTTGCGCAGTTCTTCAGGGCTTGCAAAAATTGTGTGAACGCCCCTGTCCGCCAGAGTGATGCTGCCCGCCCTGGTATCGATATCAAAATCTGACCCCTCAACCAGAGACGATGCTACTTCGTGCGCGCGACGATAGATTTCGGGCCAAGGCGAAGGCTGACCGCTTGAGCCGCTGAGAATCAGCGCCGAATTGGCTTCATCGATCATGACGCTGTCGGCTTCGTCTACCAGAGCGAATCCGGGCGCGCGCTGTACCGGCTGGTTCTGATGAAGATCCACGCCACGAAGTGCGGCGGTAAACGTCTCGCCAAGTCTTCGCTTTGGCGTGTTGAGCAAACCAAGCTGGTCGCGCAGATAGTCAAAGCCGAACTCCGGGCCGGTGCCGTACGTGACGTCACAGGCATAGGCGATTCGCTTCTCTTCCGGGCTTGCCTTAGGCACAAGAAGCCCGGTCGTTAACCCAAGACAATGAAACACCGGCCGCATAAGGCGGTAATCGCGGTCAGCGAGATAGTCGTTTACCGTCATGACATGACTGCCATTGCCGGCAAGGCCATGGATCGCAGCCGGCAGCGTTGCGACAAGCGTTTTACCTTCTCCGGTCGCCATTTCGGCGACCTGACCCCGTGCCAGCGCAATCCCGGCCAGCAGCTGAACCTCGTAGTGGGCCATGGAAAGCGTTCGTCTTGCCGCCTCCCGAATGCAGGCGAAAGCGGGCTCGACGATGGGCTCCAGGTTCACGACACCGAGGCCATCGGACTCCGGGCGCAACGCCTGGAAACGCTGCCGAAGCTCCGAGTCCGTCAGCTTTCGCAGTTGATCAGACTGTTCGACAATACGTGCCGCAAGTTTGTAATCGCGGCGGGTCGGCTGCAGCCCCGAACCGGAACCAGACGCAAACGGGCTTTTCAGCTTGCGGCCGAACACAGATCAGGCACTCTCACCGCGTGCGGCTCGAGCGATCTCGATGGTTCTCTCCACCCAGCCGCTGACTTTTCGATACCAGAGCACACCCAGACTTTGTCTTGGAGCAAGAATGGAGACGGAAGCGACTCGCCCGGCGCTGAGGTCTTCAAGAGCCGTATCCAGAATCGAAACCAGCGCCGGAAAGCGCGGCTCGGTCAGGCTGTATCCCTGCGCGTCCGGCGAGGCTCTGACGTCGAGCGGCCCACCCGCCAGTGCCGTCAGCGCCTCGTGATGAATTGCTGTCGTCGCTCGCGGTTCTATGGATTCCAGTCGTCCGGAAAAGGCGCGCACGCCCATTCCCGGCACACGAAGCTCAACCTCGGCGCCGACCGACTTCCTGAAGCTTGCTACGTCTGACTGCGCTATTGAAAGCGTCAGCTCGCGAACCTGATCATCAGCAATCGCGATCAGACTGTCACCAACGTCGACAAATCGACCTTCGAGGCTATCCAGCCCCCGGGTCATGACTGTTCCAGGCATGCTAGCCCGGAGCACCAGTTCTTCGCGTAATTTTTTGTGTTCATCTCGTGTGCGACGCAGCGAATCTATCTCGCGTTTGTCAGCCTGCGCCGCCGCAATCTCCCCGGCGTGAACCTTGACACGGTGTCGCATTTTCAGCGACTCGATACGTAGTGCGATATCGCTGATCGTAGCCTCAAGCTCCTGATTTTCCAGAGTCAGCAAAACGTCACCCGGGCGAACACGCGCACCCGTTTTCACCGACACCGATTGCACAAAGCCTGAAGAACTCGCCCGCACAAAATCGACATTTGCGAAGTCCATGACTGCTGGCGCATTGTGACGAGACGAAAACTGCACACCGCCAAGCACTAGCCATGCGCAACCCGCGATGACAACTGACCAGGAGACGAATCTCAAGATACTCGGCTGCTCAAATCGGCTACCGGCGACAAGGAACTTGAGAAACTTTGCCGCAGGCACACCGATGAGAAAGAGGCCACTGACAACGGCAACCGCAATACCAGCGCCCAGAAACAACGTGTGAGCAACAATCAGCAACGTCGCGAGAACCAATATCCGCCAGAAAAACGACAGCACGCCGTATACCGCAACTATGGTGCGATGGCGAAGATCTCCATCGGGTGCTGACGCGGACAGGCCAAGCAGATAACGCTTTCCCACATACCGCATGTACTGTTGACCGTTTCCGTAGAGGTTCGGTATCTCAAGCCAATCGGCAAAGATGTAATAGCCGTCAAACTTCATTAACGGATTCGCGTTAAACAACAGCGTGTTTATGCTCGCAATCATGACAATGTTCTGCATGAGCTGCGCAATCGCAGGATCTGCCGTAGTTGCCCAGATCCATGCGGCTATGCCTGCGATAAAGAATTCGATATACATGCCGGCAGACGCTGTATGCATGCGCTGCCATTTTGAAGCGAAACGCCATGATGACGTGGCGTCGACGTACCCGATCGGCGCGAACAGAATCATAATCACGCCCGCTTCAGGGACCTCACCACCATAGCGCTTGCACGCGAGTCCGTGAAACGTTTCGTGCACCAGTTTTAGCAACGTCCAGACCAGAAGAATCTGAATCCAGTTGTTCAGCGTGAAGATGCTGGCGCTGGACGAGACGAATCGATCCCACTCTGAAATGACCTGCCAGCCACCACTTAAGACAACGGCTAACCAGATTGGGGCAAAACCCGCGCTCAGCATCCAGCCAAGCAGTGGCTTGAGAAAACTGATCACCTTGTCCGGGTTAAACAGCGGGACACGCATGAACATGATGTTCAGTCGTTTCAGCAGCTTCGCGTCTTCACGTTTGTGAACATCGCTCAGTAGCTTACCGGTGCGTGCTGAGCCTTCGCTGGTTACCAGCTCGGAATCTAGCAGCCAGTCCACGACAACCACGGCCTCGTGCTCGCTGAATGCATGCTCGCCAAGTTCCCGCGCGGCC
>CALHMG010000172.1 GCA_938034705.1 uncultured Gammaproteobacteria bacterium | reverse complement strand
CTCTGGCGCTTCAGTTTGCTCGTGCCTGTCGCATTTGCCGGAGCGTTGCTCGCCGTCCACGCCTTCAGGGATCTGAAAGGATCAGGCTCTTTGAAGAAACTCGCAAGCTGCGCGTTTCTCGCGACATCCGCGTTGACGCTGTCCGTCGACCAGATTGGCTCCATTCCAACCTGGGTCCGATGGCAAACGTTGACTCAGATTCCGGCCGACCAGTCACCACAACACTTTGGCGATCTCATATCCCAACTCAATAAACTCGAAGAACGTACGCGGGTGATTACGGATCCTGTAACGGGATATGTCATCACGGCTGTAACCCCGACGTTTAATTTGCGCAAAAAGTTCTTTCGGCCAAAGATTCGCGAGCTTGAGGTTGCCTATTTCTCCACACAGCGCCGACCGTCGTTAACAGGAAGACTGCTGGTGATCAATCGCCGGGATGCGAGTGCGAGCGAAACCGGCAGCAATTCTGGCCACTGGCCGGCTGAAATGACACTGACGAGTGCCTACTACTCGGACGAGTTCCTGAACTTTGTTCGCACCCGTTCAGATGACTTCGAGCTGCTTTGGCAACAGGATCGAATCGAGCTGTATCGCATAAAGTAGATGCAGCGGATCGTTGGTCAGATCTCGTCAGGAAATCTTGTTGACGCCGTCAGCCGCCCCAATCAGGACGACATCTGCTCCTCGAATGGCAAAAAGCCCATTGGTAACGACGCCCGGAAACTGATTGATCTTTCGTTCAAGGTCAACCGGATTGGAGATTTTCAGGTTGTGTACATCAAGAATGACGTTGCCGTTATCCGTTTCAAAACCCTGGCGAAGAACGGGCTGACCACCGAGAGCCGTCAGCTTGCGAGCAATCAGGCTCTGAGCCATTGGCAGAACCTCGACCGGCAGGGCGAAGGCGCCAAGTACATCGACGATTTTTGCGGTATCGACAATACAGACGAATTTTTCACTCGCTTCAGCGACAATTTTTTCTCGCGTCAGGGCGCCACCGCCACCTTTGATGAGATGTTTGTTGGTCGTGCACTCATCAGCCCCATCGATATATACCGGGATCGGTCCGGATTCGTTCAGATCGAGGACTCGAATACCTGCCGCCCGTAACTTTTCTTCTGAACGAACTGAACTTGATACCGCGCCATCAATACGGCTTTTGATTGTCGCAAGTCGATCGATAAACAGATCCACCGTTGACCCGGTGCCAACACCTATGACCGCGCCAGCTTCAACATAATCGATGGCAGCCGTTGCTGCTGCGAGCTTGAGTTGGTCTTGATTCATTATCGTTCCCGGTTGTTGCCGTTGTGTAACGGTCGTCCGGATGCACAGGCATGTCGTTTGATCGCATGGGTCATGCGAAGCGACACCATGCCCCTGTTCATCTGGTGAGCCGTGAGTAAGAATACGCGGAATTCGATCAAAGCTGAAATCCTCAATCGCCATTGCGAGGCCGGGTAGATGCGGACCCAGGGTGCCCTTGCTTTCATGAGCGATAACTATCTCAGCAGAATTCTGACCTCAAAAGTCTATGACGTTGCCGAAGAAACGCCACTCGACTTCGCGCCGGCATTGTCACAAAGACTGGGCAATGACGTGTGGCTCAAACGCGAAGACTCACAGTCAATTTTCTCGTTCAAGATTCGGGGCGCATACAACAAGATGGCGCTGATGCCTCGGCAGAAACTGGCCCGGGGCGTGATCGCATCATCAGCCGGCAATCATGCGCAAGGTGTCGCGCTTGCCGCTCGTAAACTTGGCTGCAAGGCCACGATCGTCATGCCCAAGCCCACGCCCGAGATAAAAGTGCGAGCGGTGCGTGAACTCGGTGCCCGAATCGTATTGGAGGGGGATACCTACAACGAGGCTTTCGATGTCGCGCTGGCGACCGCGAAACAGGAAAAGCTCGAATTCATTCCCCCCTACGACGACCCCGCAATTATCGCCGGCCAGGGAACTATAGGGTTTGAAATTCTCAAGCAGTTTCGTTCGGATCTGGATGCGATCTTTATTCCGGTCGGCGGTGGCGGGCTTATTGCGGGTGTCGCCACTTACGTAAAGCAAATCAAACCCGAGGTGAAAATTATCGGCGTCGAACCTGACGACTCCGACTCTCTGTACCAGGCGCTGAAAGCGGGTCGGCGTGTAAAACTGAACCACGTTGGACAGTTTGCCGACGGCGTCGCCGTCAAGCAGGTTGGCAAAGAAAACTTTCGACTCTCAAAAATGTATGTCGACGACGTCATCAGGATCAATACGGATCAGATGTGTGCGGCGATAAAAGATGTTTTTGAAGACACCCGGACCGTGATGGAAGCCGCTGGCGCGCTGTCGGTTGCGGGCGTAAAACGTTACATCGAAACCAAGCGCTGTCGTGATCGAAATTTTGTCGCGATCGCGTCAGGCGCAAACATGAACTTCGATCGTCTGCGCCATATCACCGAGCGCGCCGAAATCGGGGAGAGCCGGGAAGCGATTCTGGCTGTGACGATTCCGGAAAAGCCCGGCAGCTTCAAGAGATTCTGTTCGCTGATCGGCAAGAGCTCGGTCACAGAATTCAACTATCGATATGACGACCCGGGGAAGGCCCACGTTTTTGTCGGTCTGGCAATTTCGGGCAAGGAAGCGCTCAAAGTCACCACCCGCAAATTTCGAAGTGAAGGCTATGACGTTGTCGATCTGACCGACAACGAGATGGCAAAACTCCATGCGCGGCACATGGTTGGCGGTCGCGCCAACGTCGACAACGAACTGGTTTATCGATTCGAGTTTCCCGAGCGGCCCGGTGCGTTACTCGACTTTCTGTCCCAAATGAGCAGCGACTGGAATATCAGCATGTTTCACTATCGAAATCATGGCGCCGCTCAGGGAAGAGTACTCGTCGGGGTACAGATACCTTCCGGGCAGATGACAAATTTTAGGCAGTTTGTGAAAAAAACAGGCTACCTGCACGAAGACGAATCCGATAACCCGGTTTATCGAATGTTCCTTGCCTAGCGCCGCAAATATTCGTTCAATATGCCCGCGCGCGATTCGACATGGAATGTCGCTGTCTGGCGCAATCAGTCAACAGTATTCACATCGAACAGGGAGAAGTATCCGGATGGCTGCAGAGTCTAGTCTTGCTGAAAATTCATCGGTCGAATTCGAAGGATTTTATGACGCGATGGGAGAGGGTGTTCTTGCGTCATTTCTGGATGACGGCGTGTCGAAGATTTTTGATCGTCAGGGCCTCCAGTATCGAATCGTCGAACGAAAAAAGGACGGCTTCGATACCAGCGTTGAGGAAACAGCGCTGACTCACATGAATCTGGTAATGACCCCACGCGGCATCTGAGACGGGTTTAGACCCTTTCACTCAATCCAGATTTTCAACAGTGAAACACGAGTCCGGCGCGCATCAGTCGCCCGGACTCGGCGTTACTGCTGACTGTCGATGGCTATGCCAGCATCGTTCAGACAGGGCTGGTGATCCACCCAGACGGTGTCTTCACCGAGAATACGGCTCATCTGCGTGTTGATCGCCGCCTGCTCTTCGGTCAGGCCGGTAAGGACCTCGCCTGGCGTAGATTCGATATAGCGGATACCCGCAATTGCCTGCTCGATAATGACGGTCAGCCGGTGCACGGAGTCATTCACGATAGCCCGAGCTGGATCATCAAATGCGTCCGTTTCTCGAACAAGGCCGCGTTCAACAAATTTTCTCGCCGCGTCAACCGCTTCGGATTCACTGCCGTCAATCATGCTGAGATACCACTGGGGATAAGGCTCACTCAGCGCAATAGTCTGATAGCCCGGATCCAGACGGCCGGACAGCGCAACGGCAAAGTCATTCAATCGAGTGTTGAGTTTATTGATTTGTTCCGGGCTCGGGCCTTCTCTCAGGCTTTGATTGCTCGCATTGAGCTCGTCACGGAGCCGGATGATTTTGTTGGTGACACTGACGTCACTTGAGTTGCGTGCCTCAAGGCTTGCGAGTTGACTCTTCAAGTCTTTGTTGGCCCGTCGAAGTGACTGTTCGCGCTTCTCAAGCGTCGCCACTTTTTCGCGCGTAGCATCAATTTTTGAAGAAATCTCCGTGGACAGAAGCGCAACCCGGCCATCTGCGATGGCAACACGCTTCGACAGCCCAGCTTCGACAAATCTTTCTCGATATCTTCTCGCCGTCGCCATCGCCTTGATCGTGGCTTCGTCCTCGAGATAGCCGGTGTCACCGATTGACGCAAGAATGTGCTGATGAATCTTGTCTGTAAAAATGCACTCCTTCAGTTCTTCCTGAAGGTTGACTCGACGATTGAGAATTTCTTCAGCCGTCTGCTTGGCTTCGGTAAGCTGCTTCGCGCTCTGTTCGGTATCAAAAGCCTCACGTCCCAGTACCGTACGCACCTTGTCGTGCTGAAAGACCATCGGCAACATCATGCGACCACCAAAATAGACACCGGCAATCGCCAGGGCGGTAAACAGGAGGTTGCCGCGGATAAATCTGCGTATGCGCGAAAGCGCACCGCGCGGACCGCCATAGGTGTCTTCAATGATCGAACCGAGCTCTGCCTGATCTGCCAGGTCGCGGTACCACTCAAATCGATACAGAATCGCCCTGACGAAACTTGATCGATAAAGCTTCCCAAGCAACATTTCCGGGATGCGGAAAATTCCGAGGAAGCCACCAAGAACTTTCTGTCCTGGCGACACGCGACGAAACTTGGCGGTGTCTTCGTCTGGAAGAAAGTCGTCTGCGGTAAAGTTCAAATCATCGAGGTCATCATCCAACGGATCGAGGCTTGATGTTTCGACGTTTTTTGAAAACGACTTACCAGAGTCTTTGGAGCCTGATGATGCCACTGAAGAATCCCACCTGAAGATCGTTATAATTTCTGAACATGAGGACCTGGTTGTCCTCTGAGATCGTGTACGCGGCTGGCGCAACGCGATGTCATTAAAATCAGTATAGTAGGCGGGTCAGAGGCCCTTCCCGACCATCGCCAAGCGTCTACCGATTGTCGACTTGGTCATCAACAGACTCCTTCGAACCGGAAATATGACCGCCCTCTCGCCCGTCCAACCGCACTACGCCGCTGCTGTATGGCGCAGTCCAGTGAAGCTTCATGAGCTTCCGGAACATGCGGTGCATCTGTGGGTAACCGATCTTGATTCTCACAAAGCCCACTATGCGCAGCTGTATGAAGTACTGAGCGAACGAGAACGTCAACGCGTTGAGCGCTTGCAGGTGACTACCGTCGCCGATCGTTACGTCATCAGTCGCGGTGTGCTGAGGAAGCTGCTTTCTTTCTACACCGGACTCGCCACGTCAGAACTCAAATTCAGCTTCGGGTCTCTTGGGAAACCGTCGCTACCCGCTCTGCCGGACGGACGCGTGCTTTCCTTTAACAACACTGACTCGCGGGAGCTTGCGATTTACGCCTTCAGCTGGGGTCGTGAACTGGGTGTAGATCTGGAGCGACTGCCGCGGGACGTTCGTGCCGAACGAATAAGTCGTCGGCGATTCACCGTTGCCGAAGCGGATGCTATCACCGCACTTGAAGAACCTTTGCGTACGGAGGCTTTTCTTGGGTGCTGGACGCGCAAGGAAGCGTGGGGCAAGGCGCTGGGGGTCGGGATTCGCTATGCAATGGATTCCATCGATCTCGGTAGTGAACCTGACAAACCGGAAAAATTGATTACACACAACGATCGCCGATGGCAGCTGCTGCAGGTTCGACCGGATGAAAATTCCATCGCGTGTCTCATCGCCGAGGGTACGACCTGGAGTCCCTGCTTCTGGCAGCTGACACCGTCAACCCTGAGCAGATTATGAGAACGTATCAGGAGATGCTGATTCAACATGACTGACCTAAACACCGATGACACCTCAACAGGCATCCAGGAGCTGCTCGGGATCATGCAGGCGCTGCGACACCCCGACACGGGTTGTCCCTGGGATCT
>CALHMG010000171.1 GCA_938034705.1 uncultured Gammaproteobacteria bacterium | reverse complement strand
CATTGATCCCTTGTCGTTGGTGAGACGGTAGTTCATGCACTTCTGGCTGTCGGACTTCCAGATCTCATAGCCGTTAAACATGGTTTTGGGGCCCGCGGTAATCGCACCCGAGGGACATTCGCGCGCACACTTGTTGCATCGCTCACAAAATTTCTGCAGACCAAAATCAATAGGCTTGTCGTAGTCGAACGGCATGTTGGTTGTGATCACACCGGTCTTGAGTCGTGGCCCGAGCAGCGGATGCAGGATCACCTCGCCGATTCTGCTGACCTCCCCCATTCCCGAGATCAGCGACAGCGGAGCCTGCAGAACCTCGCCATCGGCGCTGCTGTGCACGCGCGCGTCATAGCCAAGAGACCGAATGTGGGCGGCGACGACACACCCCAATACCGAGTTTCTCAAGTAGGCCCGCATCGACTGGGCACCCGATAGCCAGTCATCGCCGGAACTGCCTTCCATGGATGCGCGGCCCTGATCCACCATCATCGATACCGCGTTGCCATGGTAGGGCTCGATTGGATCGCCGTTGGCGTCGTGACTGTAGTACACCCACTGGGGACAACGGCTCAGGCCGACGGCGTCAATGCCAAGAAAATACAATGCCGCCTTGATGCTGGCGGCGTTGACCGAAGGGTCTTTGGCAGTGTCGTGGATTTCGCTGGCGACCTTGCCGCGCTGCAGCAAAATAAACGCCCCGAGCATCATGCGCGGCGAATATCCCACCGGGTTCTTGGCGAGAAATCGGCCGGCAATGGTCTGGTCCTGCATGCGTTTGCCGAAATCACCAAACTGCGAGCGTGCGAACATGTCGGTGCGTTTGGGGACTCGCGGAATTCGCTCTTCGTCGATATAAGTTGTCGGCTCGTCTACGCGCTTAATGGTCTCAAAAGGCAGCGCGCCATCGGCAAAGCGTCGCTTGGCAAACGGTCTTGCGCTGGCGGCGCGTCGGCCCGTCTGTACTCCAAGCGACCAGCCCAGACCGCCCCCGCCAGGGTTCTCGGCGAGCGGCTCATCAGGTTCCAGAGCAAACGTTGTCGTGACTGCGGCAACGCCAAAATGCTCGCCCACAAAAGGATGTTCCAGCGTCGCGCCGGCGCTGGACTGAACAACCCGGGCGAGCCCCGCAGCAACGGCCAGCCTGTTCAGGTCAACATCGGTTGTAGACACCGTATGCGCAACGGCACTGTGCCCAAGCAGTCTGAAGTAATTCGCCCAGACGGTCGCGGTCTCGGCCGCCCGTAACGCGGCTCGCTGCGGGTTGGTGCCATGAATCCATTGGCCACCGGGCTCGTCGATGTCGGGGTCACGGGGAAATTCGTAGAGGAACACCACCGCGTGTGTATGCGTGTCGATGGGCGTATCCGGCCGCCGCGCGGCTTCTTTGATCGCAGCCATCATTTGATCAATGCCCGATGACAGAGCCTTGACCTGATTGGTCTGCAGCTCTTCGGTCAGCGCCTGAATGTCCGGATTTCGAACGGGCTCATCAAGACGCGCGGCGTCGGGGATTTCGCAAATGCCTACTTCGCCGGCGTCGAAGAAATAGCCGCCGCCCTTGATATTGCGCGATCGCTCGGCAGGATCCGCCGGTACGACAGCGCGTTTGGGATTAACCGCGCCATCTCGAAGCGTGTCGAACATCGCGATGGGCATGGCCATGGCGTTGGCGATGGACAACGGCCTGTTCGTATCTCGAAACTCTAACGCCGTCATCGGCGGGACGTGATCCAGCGCAGTCTCCCGCTGACGCTTCAGCCGCTCACTGGGAAATGGTCCCAGCGCGGCGTCACGTTTTTTTGTCGAGAAAAAATTCAGCTCCATACCTTCACCAGCATCAAATCCAACCATCAGGCATACGCCTCGAAGTTTACCGGCCTCACACCGGCACCGACCAGAAATTCCTTGATTTCGGCAACCTTTCACGGGTAACTAGGGTCCCGATGCCCGGGAAGAACATTCAACCGCCACTGGTGAGCACGTCATGAAAATCACATCCACCCACCACAGCGAGCAGGATCTGGCTTTCTCGTTTGTCGTCGTGGCCGACACGCACGTCAACGAATCCGACAGCCTGTCTACCTCACCATTTGAGACTAATCATCTTGCCAATGAACGTGCCCGCTACGTCTTTCAGGAAATAGCCAGCATGGAGCAGCCGCCGGCTTTTGTTGTGCATCTCGGCGATATCGTGCATCCGGTCCCGGGGCTGCCGACATTTGACGACGCGGTCAATCTCTTCAAGGACATTGCCTCTCCCTTGACCGTGCCCCTGCACGTCATACCCGGCAACCATGACATTGGAGACAAGCGCGTTAACTGGATGCCGGCTGATCAGATCTGTGACGAGTATATCGATGCCTATCGTGAAGCTTTTGGCGCCGACTACTACGCGTTTGACCATGGCCCCTTACGGTTGATCATGCTCAACTCGCTGCTTCTTAATTCAGGACTGGAAGACGAAGTCGCGCAAAGACAGTGGCTTGAAGCTGAACTGGAAGGTCATCCGGACAGACGCATATTCGTCTTCATGCACTACCCGCCCTATATCTACTCACCAGATGAACGCGGCAACTATGACAACATCGACATGCCCGCTCGGGCCTGGCTAGTCGAACAACTCTCCAGACCCAACGTGGAGGCAATATTCGCCGGTCACGTCCACAACTACTGGTACGACACCGTCGGTAGCGCCGATTTCTATATGCTGCCGTCAACGGCGTTTTTGCGGCACGACTTCTCGGAGTTCTACAAGATCGCGCCCGACGTT
The DNA here is from genome assembly GCA_938034705.1 of uncultured Gammaproteobacteria bacterium. Classification (GTDB taxonomy): domain Bacteria; phylum Pseudomonadota; class Gammaproteobacteria; order Arenicellales; family CALHMG01; genus CALHMG01. The sequence continues at coordinate 1,509 of CALHMG010000171.1, read as the reverse complement.
GAATTCGCCCGGGGCGATGTCGAACGCTTTGGCTACTTCAAAGTCGACGTTTACACCAGCGGACACGTGGCTTACTCGATCAAATCCATGGGCGGCCGTGTCGCTCTGGGCAAGCAGCTTGAAGACGATCGCCAGCTCTGGCTCGCGCACCCGAAGACATCGAGCTTTGATAATATCGGCATGGAATTGCGCCACCCGTGGGCCGAGACCATGCAGATCACCTCCACCGGCGGCGTTCAGGAGTTTGGCCGCAAGTGGGCGCGCAACGACTATCCGCTACTCGCCCTGACCGAAATGGGAGTGCGATTGTGCAAGGTGCCCGATATCGACGTGACCGAAGAAGAATCGCGCCAGCGCATGACGACGCTGGCCGGCAGCGGTCAGCGCTTCATCGTGACGACGCTGGGGGCACCCCGACCCAACGTTCTGGAACACGACACGGGCGCTGCCGGCATTTGCGGTTTTGAAGCCAACGCAACGGCGGGCGATTTTGAACGGGACATCGAGTACTACATCAATGCCCGGCGACAGTCCGGCAAAGCCGTTTACTTCGCAAAAATCCTGGCGAACGATGAGTCTCGCTTCGACGGCAAACACTTCACTCATTTTGTGAAGTCCGGTTTTCTGGCGTCAGAACTGAAGGCCTGGGAGCCGCGCATCAAAGACGCGATGGCGCGCGAGGCTATTGACGGGATTACGCTTCGCCACGAGGCGGATGATCCGCTTCTGCCAGCGGCACTCGCGGCTGAGCAATTCGCGATCAACTGCGACTGTCAGGTGCTGCTTTCGATAAAACTCGCCGGACCCGTCGTATCACAGGAACGTGCACGGGACGACGCCACCGCAGCCATAACCGCTCAGGCAATGGTGCTGTCCCGGTGCCTCAACCGGGTGACGTTTTTGTTTGACACCTTCATGGACGTGGATCGGGGCTACTATCCGAGGCACGCATTCATCGACGGGCGCTTCAATCTGCGTACGCCTGCATTGACCTACACGATGGTCAATGCGCTGCTTTCCCGGGAGCCAACGCTGGAACTTCAGACAAACTCATGTGCCGACAGCGAGTACCACTTTCGCTCTGATGACTATCGCTATGTGCTGGCTTGCGACACGAACAGTTCAGCGCTCAAAGGAGACAGCGCGGAAGTTTTTGATCTGCTCACGCATAAGCAACTGAAGGATCCGAAGGCACACGCATCAAACTGTCTGCTGTATCGACTCAAGACATAACCTTGAGGACGTGAAGCCGACGACATGGGTTGTCGGCTTCCGATATCGCCTTGAGATTCAGCCCTGGAGCTCTTTCACCTGGTTGTTCTTGATCATTCTACGGCCAAAGCGCCCATTGACTTAACGCAGCTCCACTGAAGGCGTACCGGTCATTGCTTCCCGACGTGCGGACCTGGTGACAAGCCCAAATGAGGACACTCGACCGCTGAAGTCGGCGCGTTCATGAAACGCAGTCTTAAGAATCTCTGCGCTCACGCTGGCTTGAGCGACATCAAC